>JAAOZY010000122.1 GCA_012274205.1 Betaproteobacteria bacterium | reverse complement strand
GCGCCCCTGTTGACGCACCAAAATGTTCTCCGCCACCAGTTCATCGACGGCCCTGCGCACCGTGCCGACACTGACGTTGAAGCGTTGCGCCAGCAGCGTTTCGCTCGGTATGGCTTGGCCGTGACGCCATTTGCTGTCGCGCAGGCTCTCGGTAATGTGTTGTTTGACTTCTTTGTAGAGCGGCTGGGTGCGGGGCATGGGACGATCCGGAGGCGCGCAGCGCGCAACGCGCCGATTATCCACGATTTCGACAATGCATCCCCAAACATGCATATGATTGCGTAAAACATATATATGAGTGTCGTGGCGGGGCCGAATGCGGCCGGGCACAAGAGCAATTAGGATTACGTAAGATAAACAATGTTATAAACGAATTGTCTGGACTAGGTGGGCGTCCAAGCAAAGCCTTTACTTTGCGACGAAAGCATTTTACATTTCCCAAATAGATATATATGACTGCCGCGGGCAGAATGGAAAATCGAACAATGCACGACACCTTGGCACGACGCCGATTCGCCCAGTGGGGCGGCCGGCTGCCTCGTTGCCGGAGCAAACCTGAGCGAGCCTGTAGCGCGGTGAAGCGAGCAATCATCCTGTCTGAAGCTGCTGCTGCGGCATGATGCCAAGGCTCGAACGCGTGACGCTGTTCCGGCTGCGCGTGCCGCTGTGGACACCTTACCGTCTCGCATTCGGGCCGGTGAATCATTTCGACACTCTCATTGCGGAGCTGGTCGATCGCGACGGCAAATCGGGTTTTGGCGAAGCGACGATACTCACCGGCTATACCGATGAAACGATCGAAGACAGCTGGCGCGCGGCGAAGCAGTTGGCCGGTGGCCTGGCCGCGGCGCCGGCCGAAGCCGCGAAGCAAATCGCCAGCCTGGGTGTGGGATTCCCGTTTACCGCGACAGCGTTCGGAACGGCGCTGGAAATGCTGCAAGGCAGCAGCTGGCTGGATCTTTCCGCAGACGCAGCCGTGCCGCTTGTCGGCCTGTTGAACGCGAAGGACGAAGCGCCGATGCAGACGGAATTCGAATCGCTGCTGCGGGCCGGCTACCGCACCATCAAGGTGAAAGTGGGATTCGAGCTTGCCACGGACATCGAACTGGTAAGGACTGTCCAGAAAGTCGTGAACGGCAGGGCCTTTATTCGCCTCGATGCAAACCAGGCTTACACGGCGGAACAGGGCATGGCGTTCGTAAGGGCGCTCGATCCGGCGGGCATCGAACTGTTCGAACAGCCGTGCGCTGCCGGCGATTGGGATGCGCACCTCGCGGTGGCACGCGCTGCACCGGTGCCGATGATGCTTGACGAATCGATCTACGGCATCGCCGACATCGAAACAGCGGCAAAGCTCAAGGCTGCGACTTATGTCAAACTAAAGCTCATGAAACTCGTCACCCTTGACGCGCTGGCTGGCGCGATCGACCGCATCCGGGAGCTGGGCATGAAGCCGGTCCTCGGAAATGGCGTTGCCTGCGATCCCGGCTGCTGGATGGAAGGCTGCATTGCTGCGCGCATGATCGACAACGCCGGTGAAATGAACGGTTTTCTCAAGGCACGCGCGCCGCTGCTGCGCGTCGGCCTCGATTTTCGCGACGGCGCGATGCAGCTGAAGGCAGGCTACTCGCCGCAGCTCGATCGCGCCGGTATCGATGCGTATGTGGTGGATACCCTGTCATGCCGGCCGCGCATCGCCGCGGGCGCGGCGCGCTGAGGCGCACAAGCGCATGAAGGCGATCGCCATCGAGCAGTTCGGCGGACCGGACAGACTGCAGCTCCGTGATGTGCCCGACCCCAGGCCCGCGGCCGGGGAGGCGCTGCTGAAGCTCGAGTACGCCGGGGTCAATTTCATCGACATCTACATGCGCAGCGGCCGCTATGCCAGATCCGACACCTACAAGACGCCGCTGCCCATGACCCTAGGCATGGAAGGCGGCGGCAGCGTGGTGGAGCTGGGCGCGGGTGTTTCCGGGCTGAGGCCCGGTGACCGGGTCGCCTATTGCATCGTGCGCGGGAGCTACGCGCCTTATGCCGTGGTGCCCGCCTGGAAGCTGGTGAAGGTTCCGGCAGATCTGCCGATGGCGGTCGCCACTTCGCTGATGCTGCAGGGCCTCACCGCCCATTACCTGACGCATTCGGCTTTCCGCCTCGAGCCTGGCCACAATTGCCTGGTGCATGCCGGCGCCGGCGGCGTTGGCCAGCTTCTGATCCAGTTGTCGAAGCTGCGCGGCGCAACCGTGCTTGCCACCGCCGGCAGCGCGGAGAAAGCTGAAATCGCCAGGCAGCGCGGGGCCGATCATGTCATCCGCTATCGCGAAACGGATTTTCGCGAAGAGGTGATGAAGATAACCGGTGGCAAGGGCGTCAACGTCGTTTATGATGCGGTGGGCAAGGACACCATCGCCGGCAGCATCCGCAGCCTGAAGAAACGCGGCTTGTGCATCAATTACGGCGGCGCTTCCGGACTGGTGGAGGCGATAAATCCGCTGGAGCTGGGCGAAGCGGGTTCGGTGTTTTTTACGCGGCCGCATCTTGCGGACTACCTGCAGACGGCCGAGGAAATCGGCAGCCGCGCCGCCGACTTGTTCGCAGCACACGCGGCCGGCAAGCTTTCCGTAGCGATCGACCGCGAATTTCCGCTGGCCGAGGCTGCGCGCGCGCACCAATATATCGAAGGCGGCAGGACTAAAGGCAAACTGCTGTTACGGATTTAAACCGCCCAAGCGCTCGCAGAAGCGCCTTTATGATCGATGTTGCAGCCACAGGAGGATTTACCATGCATTCAGCTTATGTTTTCAAACGGCTCGCGCAGGCCCTCGCGGCCCTGCTGTTCGTTTCGGTTTCGTGGATCGCTTCGGCGCAGGAGAAATACCCGAGTCGCCCGATCGAATTCATCGTTCCCTGGGGTCCCGGTGGCGGCGCCGACCAGGTCGCGCGCAAGGCCGGCAAGCTCCTGGAGGAGGATCTCAAAGTCTCCTTTCCCGTGGTGAACTCGCCCGGCGCCACCGGCAATACCGGCATGGCGAAACTGCTGGCGGCTCCGGCCGACGGCTATTCGCTATCGGTCATGACTTGGGACACCTACGCCCTTCTCGCCACCAGCAAACCCCACTGGGGCCTGAACGACATCATCCCGGTCGCATTGATGATCAAGCAGCCGTCCGCGTTCCTGACGGCGACCAACGGCGAGCTCAAGACCTGGGCGGACGTCGAGCGCGTTGCCAAGACGCGGACGCTCAAGGTCGCGGTAACCGGATTCGGCAGTCCGGACGACATAACCGTGAACTACTTCGTCGCGCGCGGTCTGAAGCTGATATCGGTGCCATTTGCCAAGCCGGGCGAGCGCTATACCGCGGTGCTGGGTGGCCATGCGGATCTGTTATATGAGCAGATCGGCGACGTCAGGAGCTTTGTCGACAGCAAGCAGATACAGCCCGTCATCATATTCGGGGAAAAGCGCTTCAGCGTGTTTCCCGACGTGCCGGTATCGAAGGAACTCGGTTACGACCTCACCCTGCCGCAGCGGCGTGCCGTGATCATGAAGGCCGGCACCGATCCGCAAAAGGTCAAGAAGATCGCTGATGCGCTCGCCAAGGTGGCGGAGAATCCGGAGTACAAAGCCTACCTGAAGGAGCAATATGCGTCGGACGACAGTTACTTCGGCGCCGCGGATGCGCTCAAGATCATGCAGGATGAGCTGGCGCAGATGAAGCGCATCGCCGCGCAGACCGCAACGCCAAAATGACGGCAGGTTCGGATCCCTCGAGGAACGAGGCCAGGCTGATAGCGGCACGCATATCCAGGATCATGCCGTACCTGGTCGTGCTCGCTATCGCCAGCTACCTTTATTTTCTCGCCGGGAGAATCGATTTCGTCGCCCCGGGAGGCCGCATTGGACCGAATTTCTGGCCGAAGACCATACTGACGCTGGCGATTGTGACCTGTATATACGAGATCGCGAAGAACCTCTTCTTCGGTCGAACCAAGCACGATCTGGAGGGCGTGCTCAGCAGCGTGCTGAAGACCGTGCCGATGGAGGTGCCGGCGGGAGCCGAAGCGCCGCCTGAGGCGGAAACTGCCGCGCCGGAGGAACGCACCTATCCGCACTTGTTGTGGACCGGGATCGCGCTCACGATTGCCTACGTGGTCCTGATCGACAAGCTGGGCTTCTTTCTCTGCACCCTGTTCTATCTGGCCGCTTTCATGTGGGTCGGGCGCTACCGGCGCATTGGCGTCGTCCTCGCCACCAGCCTCATCGGCAGCCTCGTGTTCATGTACGTCTTCATGAAAGTGGTGTATGTGTCGCTGCCGCTCGGCGTCGAGCCATTTGCGCAGGTGACCTTCCTGCTGATGCGCCTGATGGGCATCAGGTAGAGGCGCCGGGATGAGCGATATCCTGTTGAATCTGGGGGGCGGGTTCCTCACCGTGTTCCATCCGGTCAACCTGATCGCGCTGGTGGTGGGGCTCGTGGTCGGCATGCTGGTTGCGGTACTGCCCGGGTTGACGCTGGTGATGGGCGTGGTGCTGGCGCTGCCTTTCACATACGGCATGTCGATCATGCCGTCCATCATCCTGCTCACCGCGATGTATATCTCCGGCACCTATGGCGGCGCGTTTACTTCCATCCTGTTTCGCATTCCAGGCGAACCGCTGGACGTGCCGCTCCTGTGGGATGGTTATGCGATGGCGCACAAGGGACAGCCGGCCAAGGCGCTCGGCTGGACGCTGTTCGCCGCTCTCACCGGCGGGATCCTGTCTACGCTGGCCGCGGTGGCGATGGTCCACCCTTTCGCCACCTTCGCGCTCAAGTTCGATTCTCCCGAATACTTTGCCATCATCATGTTCGGCCTGACCAGCATCGTGGCGCTCGGCGGCGGTTCCATCATCAACGCATTCATCAGCCTGTTCCTGGGACTGATGATCGCTTGCGTCGGCGTTGACGAAATATACGGGGTCGAGCGCTTTACCTTCGGCGTGCCCATGCTCGCCGACGGCATCGAGTACCTCACCGTCATGGTCGGCGCCTACGGCCTGGGAGAGGTGCTGGTGCGGCTGGAAAGCGGATTCCAGTCGCCGCAAATGGCGGCCGGGGGCAAGGTCGGCACCGAATTTCCGACGCTGCGCGAAGTCTGGAGCATCAGGCCGACACTCGCGCGCAGCTCGGTGCTTGGTATCATCATGGGCATCATTCCAGGCGCGGGTGCGACCATCGCCTCGTTCGTGTCCTACGGGGTCGAGGCGCAATACTGCAAGCGGCGCAAGGAATTGGGAAGCGGCATCGCCGAGGGCATCGTTGCTCCCCAGACTGCGTCTACGGCGACGGTCGCCGGCCACCTCGTGCCGCTATTGACGCTCGGCATACCCGGCAGTGGCGCTACCGCGGTCATCCTGGGCGCTTTCCTCCTGCACGGCGTACAGCCCGGACCGCAGCTCTTCGCCAAGGATGCCGCACTTGTCTATGCCATCTTCGCTTCCTTGCTGGTCGGCGTGGTCGGCATGTGCCTGATGGGCTATTTCGCCATCAAGCTCCTGATCAAGGTGCTGTACCTGCCCGAGGCGGTGACCTCCGCCTTCGTCGTGCTGTTCTGCTTTATCGGCGCGTTTTCGGCGCGCAACAACGTCACCGACCTGTGGATGATCGTCACCTTTGGCATTATCGGCTACCTGTTCGAGCGCTACCGCTTCCCGATTGCGCCCATGGTCCTGGGCTGCATACTCGGCCCCCAGGCGGAAAACTCCTTCATGACCAGCATGATCAGCTATGGCAATGACTGGACCGTCTTCTTCACGCGGCCGATCAGCGGCATGGTGATGGCGCTGGTGATCGCCGCCTTGAGCTATCCGCTCATCCGGCATCTGCGCCAGGAATTCAAACTGCGGCGGCTGTCGCGCGCAACCGGGTGAGCACATGAAGACATTGGTGACCGGTGTCATCGGGTCCGACACGCATATCGTCGGCAACCGCATCCTGTCGATGGCGCTGGAACAGGCCGGCTATAAGGTGATCACCTTGGGTGCGCTCACGCCCGCAGCGGATTTCATCAAGGCGGCGGTGGAAACCAATGCGGATGCGATCATGGTGTCCTCGCTTTACGGTCAGGGCGAACTGGACTGCCGCGGCTTTCGCGACCTGTGCGTGGAAGCCGGCCTGGACAGAATCCTGCTCTATGTCGGCGGCAATCTGGTCGTGGGCAAGACGCCCTGGCCCGAGGTGGAGAAGCGCTTCCTCGAGATGGGATTCGATCGCGCGGCGCCGCCCGGCGCCAGGATAGAGACCGTGGTCGAATGGCTGAATCGCGATTTCGCCGCGCGCGAGCAGGGCCTGCAGCGTGCCGGGGTTTAAGCAGATGCCGAGCGCCGCCCTGCTCATCGATTTCGGCAGCACCTATACCAAGCTGCGTGCCATCGACCTGGAGCGCCGCTGCATCCTCGGTTCCGGCCAGGGGCCGTCCACGGTGACGACCGACATCATGGTCGGCATGAGTGCCGCCTTGGCGGACCTGGAAATGCGCCTGGGCAGCCTGCCCCGGTTCAAATACCGTCTCGCCTCCAGCAGCGCCGCGGGCGGGTTGCGCATGGTGACTGTCGGATTGGTGCGCGAGTTGACTGCGGAGGCCGCCCGCCGGGCCGCGCTCGGCGCCGGCGCCAGGCTGGTCGGCACCTTCGCCTATCGCCTGACCCAGGCCGACGTCGAACGCATCGTCGCGCTCGCGCCGGACATCCTGCTGCTTGCCGGGGGTACCGACGGCGGCAACAGCGAGGTGATCCTGCACAACGCGACTGCGCTCGGCCGGAGCGCGCTCGCCTGCCCGGTGGTGCTGGCGGGCAACCGCGCCGCCGCCGACGCCGCCGCGGCCGCGCTCGCCGGCAGGGAAGTCATACGCTGCGAGAACGTCATGCCGGAATTCAACCTGCTCGACATCGAGCCGGCGCGTGCGGCGATACGGCGCGTATTCATCGAACGCATCGTGCACGCCAAGGGTATAGACCGGGCGCATGCCGAGTTCGACCAGGTGCTCATGCCCACCCCCGCGGCGGTGATGGAAGGTGCCAGGCTGCTCGCGGACGGTTGTGCCGGCGCGGCCGGCCTCGGACCGTTGTTGGTGGTCGATCCCGGTGGCGCAACCACGGATGTGCATTCGGTCGCGGATGGCGAGCCTTGCGTCGCCGGCGTCATCCCCCAGGGGCTGCCTGAACCCCGCGTCAAGCGCACCGTGGAGGGGGACTTGGGCATGCGCCACAACGCCGCGGCGATCGTTGAAGCCGCGGGGCTGGAGTCCATCGCCGCCGCGGCCAAGCTCGCGCCAGCGCGGGTTTCCGTTCTGCTCGATGAAATCACGCGCGACCTGGAGCGTCTGCCGCGCGGAGCAGATGAAATTGCGCTCGATCAAGCCCTGGTGTGCGCGGCAGTGCAGCAAGCAGTGACGCGCCATTGCGGCACGCTGGGAACGGTGTATACCGCCACGGGCCCCGCCACGGTGCAACACGGCAAGGACTTGTCCGGGGTCGGCGCCGTGATCGGCACCGGCGGCGCGTTGGTGCACAGTCCCGATCCGTACGCTGTGCTGCAGATGGCGCTTGCGACTTCGGCCGAACCGTTGTCCTTGCGCCCGCGGCGACCCCGGCTCCTGCTCGACCGCGAATACCTCCTGTACGCCTGCGGCCTGCTCGGTTCGGTCGAACCGCAGGCGGCGCTGGAACTGGCTCTGGCCTACTTGGAGCCGATAGAAAGCGAGACCCGACATGAACGCACCCGCAGCGCCTGAAGCAACCCGCTTGCCGCTGTCCGAAGCTCGCATCGCAGACGACGCGTTCCAGGAAATGCGCCGCGCCAATCTGGCGCGCTGGCCTTCCGGCGCCGACGTCGACTTTCACCAGGCGGTGGAATTGCACAAGAGCCTGCCGAAGCACAAGCAACTCGGATGGGTGATGCGCCAGGCGGTGGCCGAACGGCGCTGCCTGACGCAGCCGCGCGGCGGCTTCGGCACGTTCGACATGCAGCGCGCGCTCATGGTGACCCTCGACAAGGAGGGCCTCGCCGATATCGTTCCGACCACCACCGACAGCTATACGCGCAACGAGCACTGGGAGCTGGCGCAAAAGGGCATCGAGGAATCCGAGAGGCTGGGACGATCGATGCTTAACGGCTACCCGATGGTCAACTATGGCGTGGCACGCGCGCGCCAGTTGATCGAAGCAGTCGACAAGCCGGCGATCATGCTCACCGGCACCACCATGCCGCGGCTCACCAGCGAAATCGCCTTCGCCGGAGGCTATTCGGGCTATCTCGGCTCCGGCATCGCCTATACCACGTCCTACATCAAGGAGTTGTCGATCGAGGACGGCATCCGCAACCACCAATATCTCGACCGGCTGGCTGCGATGTACCACGAGCACGGCGTGGAACTGCACCGACGCCAGCCCGGATTTCTCACCGGCACCAATATCCCGCCATCGATTGCAATCATTACCTGCGTGCTCGATTGCCTGCTTGCCGCTGCGCAAGGGGTGAAGAACTACGGTTTGGAAATGGGCGAGACCCTGCACCTGATCCAGGACGCGGCGGCGGTCGCGGCGTGCGGCGAATTGTGCCAGGAATACCTGCGGAAGAAGGGTTTTCACGATGTGTTCACGCCGGTGACGCTGCTGCACTGGATGAGCGCATGGCCCCAGGACGAAGCACAGGCTGCCGCGCTGATCAGCTACGGCGGCACCCTCGCGGCTATAAGCGGCGCCGCCAGCGTCACCACCAAGAGCACACACGAGGCCTTCGGCATCCCGACGCCGCAGGCGAACG
>JAAOZY010000121.1 GCA_012274205.1 Betaproteobacteria bacterium | reverse complement strand
TGCTGCACGCGAGCGCGGACGTGTCGGCGCTGCGCACCCTGCGCACCGCCGTGGTGGTGGCCGCGGTGCTCGCGCCGCTGCAGATTTTTGCCGGCGACCAGCATGGGCTGAATACGCTGGAGCACCAGCCGGCCAAGATCGCCGCGATGGAAGCGCTGTGGCATACCGAGCGCGGCGCGCCGCTGGTGCTGTTCGGCGTCCCCAACGCGCAGACGCAGCGCAACGATTTCGCCGTCGAGGTGCCCAAGGCCGCGAGCCTGATTCTGACGCACGAGCTGAACGGCGAAGTGAAGGGCATAGACGCGTTCGCGCCGGACACGCCGCCGGTCGCGCCGGTGTTCTTCGCATTCCGCATCATGCTCGCGCTGGGAAGCCTGATGCTCGCGCTCGCCTGGGGCGGGGCCTGGCTGCTGCGCCGCAACGCCGCGCCGCCGCGCTGGCTGCTGTGGACTTTCGCCGGCGCCACCTTCTCCGGCTGGATCGCGACCCTGGCCGGATGGATCGTCACCGAAGTCGGGCGCCAGCCCTGGCTGGTCACCGGCATCCTGCGCACCGCGCAGGCGGTGGGCCGCATCCCCGAAGCGTCGCTGGGCGCGAGCCTCACCGGCTACGTCCTCGTCTACACACTGATGCTCGGCGCCTACATGGTGGTGATCACCCACCTTGCGGGCAAGGGCGCGCAAACCGTGAAAGAGGTGACGAAATGAGCCTCGACCTGCCGCTGATTTTCGCCGTGCTCATGGGCGTGTCCGTGCTCGCCTACGTCATCCTCGACGGCTACGACCTCGGCGTGGGCATGCTCATGCCCGCGGCCGATGCGCCCGAGCAGGACCTGATGGTGTCCTCGATCGGCCCGTTCTGGGATGCGAACGAAACCTGGCTGGTGCTGGGCGTGGGCATTCTGCTGGTTGCATTTCCGGTCGCGCACGGCGTGGTGCTGGGGGCGCTGTATCTGCCGGTGGCGGCGATGCTGATAGGGCTGATGCTGCGCGGCGTGGCGTTCGAATTCCGCGTCAAAGCCGAAGGCTGGCACCGCGAGCTGTGGAACTGGCTGTTCTATCTCGGCTCCTTCCTCGCCTCGTTTTCCCAGGGGCTGATGCTCGGTCGCTATATCACCGGATTCGAGTCCGGGTTCGGCTATCTGCTGTTTGCGCTGGTGGTGGGCGCCTCGCTGTGCGGCGGCTACGTGCTGCTGGGCGCGACCTGGCTCGTCTACAAGACCGAGGACGAGCTGCAGCGCAAAGCGCTCGGCTGGGCGCGCTGGGGCCTGCTGTGGGTGGCGCTCGGCGTGGCGGCGGTGAGTGTCGCCACGCCATTCGTGAGCCAGATCGTGATGATGAAATGGTTTGATTTCCCGCGCACGCTCGGGCTGATGCTGCTGCCGCTGATGACGCTCGCCGCATGGATCTGGGTGTGGCGCTCGACCGGGCGCCTGTCGCGCGGCGTCGCCGGCGCTGCGCAGTGGGCGCCGTTTGCCGGCGCGGTGTCGATTTTCGCTCTCGCGTTTGTCGGCCTGGCCTACAGCCTGTTTCCCTACGTGGTGATGGACCGGCTGACATTCTGGGATGCCGCTGCGCACCCCTCCTCGCTGAGAGTGGTGCTGGCGGGCGCGCTGATCGTGCTGCCCTTCATCATCGGCTATACCGCGTTTTCGTATTACGTGTTCCGCGGCAAGGCGCGGCCCGGCCTGTACGATTAGCCGGAGGGCTGCAGGCACAAGGCGGCGCCTCATGGCGAACGCTGCCCGCCGGGGAAAAAATAATACCTCAGCGTGCGCTATCCCACAGATGGCGCCGCGCCGAAGGGGTAGATTGTTCATCGCGGTATTGCGCCTGCCGAACGACACAAACGCTTTGATCCACACCGCAGGATCCCCGGCCCAGACCGGGTCGATCCATAAGCTCGATTTTCAAAGGAGATTTCACATGCTAGCGAATCGCGAAGGCCAACGCGTCCCGAACGTCACTTTCCATCTGCGCGCGAACGACGCATGGCAGCTCGTCACCAGCGATGATCTGTTTCGCGGAAAGACCGTGATCGTGTTCTCGCTGCCTGGGGCGTTTACACCGACCTGCTCGTCCACGCACCTGCCGCGCTTCAGCCAACTCGCGGCGGCATTCAAGGCCAACGGGGTCGACGACATCATTTGCATTTCCGTAAACGACGCATTCGTCATGAACGAGTGGAAGAAGGATCAGGCGGCGGACAACATCACGCTGATCGCCGACGGGAACGCGGAATTCACCGAAGGCATGGGCTTGCTGGTCGACAAGCGCGACATCGGCCTCGGCAAGCGGTCCTGGCGCTACTCGATGCTGGTAAAGGACGGCTTGATAAAGAAGATGTTCATCGAACCGCAGAAACCCGGCGATCCGTTCGAAGTGTCCGATGCGGACACCATGTTCGCGTATCTCGCGCCCACGGCAAAGAAACCGCTGAAAATCGCCCTGCTGACCAAGCCGGGTTGCCCGTTCTGCAAGAAAGCGAAGGACCAGTTGCGCGACCATGGTCTTGCCTTTAGCGAAGTGTCGCTGGAGGATCGCGTGCGCCTGGCCGTGGTAAGCGCTATCACCGGCGCGGCGACCACGCCGCAGATGTTCGTCGATGGCAAGCTGATCGGCGGCTCCGAGGCGATCGCGCAATGGCTCGGGCGGGCCGAAGCTAAAGCGGCCTGAGAGCTTAATTCAAAACGAGGGGAGATCTCCCCTCGTGCTCCCCTAAATCGGGGGCCATTTCGGCAATTCTGAAATGGCCTCCAAGTCGTGCGCAACGGACCAATCGAACAGGCGGTCAGCCCATGAATCCGGCTCAAATCGAAACCGACATCGCCATCATCGGCGCCGGCACCGCCGGCATGGGGGCCTATCGCGCTGCCCGCGCCCATACCGATTCGGTGCTGCTGATCGAAGGCGGCGCCTACGGCACGACCTGCGCCCGAGTCGGCTGCATGCCCAGCAAACTGCTGATCGCCGCAGCGGAAGCCGCGCATCACGCCCGCCATGCCGACCCGTTCGGGGTGCATGTGCAAGGCGTCACGGTCGACGGGGCTGCGGTGATGGCAAGAGTGCAACGCGAGCGGGATCGATTTGTCGGCTTCGTGCTCGAGACCATCGAATCCTATCCGCAAGCCGGCCGCCTGCAGGCGCAGGTCCGGTTTCAGGACGCCGGCACCCTGATCACCGAGCAAGGCCAGTTGATCCGTGCCCGGCGCATGGTGATTGCCAGCGGCAGCGCGCCGGTCCTGCCGCCCCTGCTGAAAGGTCTGGGCGCGCGCTTGCTGACCAGCGATTCGGTGTTCGAATTGCCCACCCTGCCGCAGCGTCTGGTGGTATTCGGCCCGGGTCCGCTCGGCCTCGAACTGGCGCAGGCGATGAGCCGCCTGGGGGTTGGCGTCAAGGTGTTCGGCGTCGGCGGCGGCATCGCCGGCATTCGCGACCAAACCATGCGCGCATACGCCGACAGGATCTTCAATGAAGAGTTCTATCTGGATGCATCGGCCAAGGTGGAGTCGGTGAAGGAAACACCGGGCGGAGTCGAGGTGCGCTATCTGCACCGGGACGGCGCCTGGCAGACCGAGCAGTTCGACTATGTGCTGGCGGCGACCGGACGCGCGCCCAATGTCGCAGGTTTGGCGCTGGAAAAGACCGGCCTGCCACTGGACAAACGCGGCGTGCCCCTGTTCGACCGCAACACCCTGCAGTGCGGCGACAGCCCAATATTCATAGCCGGGGACGCCAGCAACGACGTACCGCTGCTGCACGAAGCGGCCGACCAGGGCCGCATCGCCGGTGACAATGCCGGGCGTTACCCCAAGGTGCATGCGGGCCTGCGCCGCACACCGCTGGCCATCGTATTCACCGAACCGCAGCTCGCGTTCGCCGGATTGAGCCTGGAACAGATCCGCCGGCGATCGCCGGACAGTTACGCCGTGGGCGAGGTGTCCTTCGAAGACCAGGGCCGCAGCCGCGTGATGCTGCGCAACAAAGGCTTGCTGAAGGTCTATGCCGAAACCGGCAGCGGCCTATTCCTGGGTGCGGAAATGTTCGGCCCCGACGCCGAGCATATCGGGCATCTGCTCGCCTGGGCGGCGCAAAAAGGCATGACGGTTTCCGAAATGCTGGACATGCCCTTCTATCACCCGGTGATCGAAGAAGGGCTGCGCACGGCCTTGCGCGACCTCAACCACAAGCTCCACATCGGCCCGAAACCGGTTGCCCACTGCATGGATTGCGGGCCGGGGGCGTAGTTGCGTTTGCGTTTGAGCGCACGGGGGATTTCGACCGCTCTGGCGCGTGGGCGCGCTGAGGGGAGAGCAGGAGCCCCGGTGAACGCCGGGGATGCGGCCCCGGAGCGGGCCGGGGACGCCGAACCAGGCTACGGCGGCTACTTTTCCAGCAATTTTTTCTTTTCTTTGACCTTGGACCATTCCTCCGCATCCGCAGGCGCATCCTTGCGCTCGATGATGGGTTTCCACACCTTGGCCAGCTCGGCGTTGATTGCGGTGAATTCCTTTTGATCATCCGGCACATCGTCCTCGGCGAAAATCGCCTCCACCGGGCATTCGGCCACACACAGGGTGCAGTCGATGCATTCGTCCGGGTCGATGACCAGCATGTTCGGCCCTTCGCGGAAGCAATCCACCGGGCACACATCGACGCAGTCGGTGTATTTGCACTTGATGCAGGATTCGGTAACGACGTAGGTCATGGCATGGGTCCTGAAATGAGGCGCAGAGTAGGTTTTTTGTGAGCCGAGTTTATCATACTCATATTGCGGCCAAAAACTTGAAACCCGGCGGCCCGCCCCAATATACTGGCCAGACCGGCCCCCCCTGCGGCAAGTCGGAAATAGGGCTAGAATCGGGGTACATCCCTACCCGGCCACCTAGGCTGCGGGTCAAGAACACACCCCATATCACGCCAACACGAGGAATGCATGAGCGAACATATACAGCACGTTACCGATGACACTTTCGAAGCCGAGGTATTGCAGTCGCAAAACCCGGTGCTGGTCGATTACTGGGCCGAGTGGTGCGGACCGTGCAAGGCGATCGCCCCGACACTGGAGGAGGTCGCGAAGGAGTACTCCGGCAAGCTCAAGGTGGCCAAGGTCAACGTAGACGAGAACCAGGAAATTCCGCGCAAGTACGGCATCCGCGGCATCCCCACCCTGATGCTGTTCAAGAACGGCAACATCGAGGCAACCAAGGTCGGCGCGCTATCCAAATCGCAGCTCACGGCCTTCCTTGACAGCAACATCTAGACCCACTATCCTTGCGCCAGTAGCGTCACCGGCGGTATTTCTCAGAAGCCGTTTCAGCGTAATCGAAACGACCACTGACGTAGGGGAACATGAGGGGAGACATCCCCTCATATCGTAAGCACCCCCGCCGGATCCGAACGCCAGTTCCTTCCTGATTCGAATCCCAAGGCCTCTTTAGCCTTTTCCGTTCCATACGAGCGTCTCCGCATGCAATTATCCGAGCTTAAAACCCTGCACGTCACCGAGTTGGTCGAGATGGCGGTGGTCCATGAAATCGAAGGCGCCAACCGCCTGCGCAAACAGGAGCTGATTTTCGCGCTGCTGAAAAATCGCGCGAAAAAGGGCGAATCGATATTCGGCGACGGCACGCTCGAAGTGCTGCCCGACGGCTTCGGCTTCCTGCGTTCGCCCGACACCTCCTACCTCGCCTCGACCGACGACATCTACGTCTCCCCCTCCCAGATCCGCCGCTTCAACCTGCATACCGGCGACACCATCGAGGGCGAGATCCGCACACCGAAGGACGGCGAGCGCTACTTTGCGCTGGTGAAGGTGGACAAGGTCAACGGCGACCTTCCCGAGAACTCGAAGAACAAGATCCTGTTCGAGAACCTGACACCGCTGCACCCGGACGAGGTGTTCAAGCTCGAGCGCGACATCAAGGCCGAAGAGAACATGACCGGCCGCATCATCGACATCATCGCGCCGATCGGCAAGGGCCAGCGCGGGCTGATCGTGTCCCCGCCGAAGGCCGGCAAGACGGTGCTTATGCAGCACATGGCGCATGCAATCATCGCCAATCATCCCGACGTGGTGCTGATCGTGCTCCTGATCGACGAGCGCCCGGAGGAAGTGACCGAGATGACGCGCACGGTGCGCGGCGAAGTGGTCGCCTCCACCTTCGACGAGCCGGCCACGCGCCACGTGCAGGTCGCCGAAATGG
>JAAOZY010000120.1 GCA_012274205.1 Betaproteobacteria bacterium | reverse complement strand
TTGAAGGCGGTAGGTAACGGGGAAGTAGCTACGATTCAGCTACGTTCGCCAGAAAGGACAAGGGCCTAGGTTTCCCTAAGCCCTTGTTTGAATGGCGCGCCTGGCAGGATTCGAACCCACGACCCCTTGGTTCGTAGCCAAGTACTCTATCCAACTGAGCTACAGGCGCGAGGGGCGGATTATAACAGAAGCCCGCCGCGCCCCGCTAGCACGGCAGGGGTTGCGACCGCAGCCCTGGGATACCGGATTCCGGCGCAGGATTCGATTACACTTATGCGGGTACGTGCTTGCAGTTGATCCGACCCCCAACCCATCCATGAATACCCAGACCGCAGCCATTCAGTCCCGCGCAGTCGCCGTCTGGCTGCTCGCCTGCTGCGCGCTGGTGTTCGCCATGGTCGTGGTCGGCGGGGTGACGCGGCTCACCCATTCCGGCCTGTCCATCGTCGAGTGGCAGCCGATCGTCGGCACGCTGCCGCCGCTGAACGAGGCGCAGTGGCAGCAGACGTTCGCCAAGTACCAGCTCACGCCCGAATATCGCAAGGTCAATCACGCGATGAGCCTGGACGAGTTCAAGGGCATTTTCTGGTGGGAATACTTTCACCGCCTGCTCGGCCGTACCATCGGCCTGGTGTTCCTGCTGCCGCTGCTCTGGTTCTGGAAGCGCGGCCAGGTCGACCGGCCGCTCGCGCTGAAGCTGGCCGGCGTATTCGTGCTCGGCGGCCTGCAGGGCGCGATGGGCTGGTACATGGTGGAATCGGGTCTGGTGGACGACCCGCGCGTGTCGCAGTACCGCCTCACCGCGCACCTGGGCATCGCGCTGGCGATCTACGCCATCATGCTGTGGACCGCGCTCGGGCTGCTCTATTCCAGGTCGACGGCGGCGGGCGCGGCAAAGGCCGGCCTGCGCCGGTTTTCCTGGATCATCACCGCGGTGGTCGCCTACATGGTGCTGACCGGCGGTTTCGTCGCCGGCACCCATTCCGGCCTCGCCTACAACACCTTTCCGCTGATGAACGGCCATCTGGTGCCGCCGGAGATCTTCATGCTCCAGCCCTGGCATCTGAATTTCTTCAACAACCCGGCCACGGTGCAGTTCGATCACCGCCTGGGCGCGTGGCTGCTGGCGCTGCTGGTTCCCTGGTTCTGGCTGAAGGCGCGGCATGCGCCGCTCAGCCCGCGCGCGCGCGTCGCGCTGCACCTGCTTGCCGCAACGCTCGCCATTCAGATCACGCTGGGCATCTCGACGCTATTGCTGCTAGTGCCGGTGCCGCTGGCGGCGCTGCATCAGGCCGGCGCGGTGCTGCTGCTCACCACCGCGCTGATCGCGAATCACGCGCTGCGCTGAGCGCGTTTCACCGCCCTGCTCAAGCCACCCAGGCGCGCGCGTTGCGGAACATGCGCATCCACGGACCGTCTTCGCCCCAGCCCGGCGGGTGCCAGGACTGCTGCACGCTGCGGAACACGCGCTCCGGATGCGGCATGAGGATGGTGTAGCGGCCATCGGCGGTGGTGAGGCCGGTGATGCCCGCGGGCGAGCCGTTCGGATTGGCCGGGTAGCGTTCGGCCGGTGCGCCGCGGTTGTCGACGAAGCGCAGCGACACCAGCGCCTGCGCCTGTGCCTGCGCATCGGCGAATACCGCCCTGCCCTCGCCGTGCGCGGTGGCCACCGCCATGCGGCTGCCGGCCATGCCTTGGAAAAACAGCGACGGGCTTTCGCTCACTTCGACCATGACGAAGCGCGCCTCGAACTGCTCCGACTTGTTCTTGAGGAATTTCGGCCAGTGCGCGGCGCCGGGAATGATTGCGCGCAGATTGCTCATCATCTGGCAGCCGTTGCATACGCCCAGCGCGAACACGTCGCCGCGGCCGAAGAAAGCTTCGAACTCGGCGCGCGCGCGCGCATTGAGCAGGATGGATTTGGCCCAGCCCTCGCCGGCGCCGAGCACATCGCCGTAGGAAAAACCGCCGCAGGCGACCGCGCCCTTGTACGCCGCGAGCGAGACGCGCCCCGAGATGATATCGCTCATGTGCACGTCGACCGCGTCGAAGCCGGCGCGATCGAACGCCGCCGCCATTTCGACCTGCCCGTTCACGCCCTGTTCGCGCAGCACCGCGATGCGCGGGCGCGCGCCTTTGCCTATGTAGGGTGCGGCGACGTTCGCGTCCGGATCGAAGCCGAGCTGCGCATGCAGGCCGGGGTCCGCCACGTCGAGGATGCGATCGTATTCCTCGCGCGCGCATTCGGGATTGTCGCGCAGCGCCTGCATGCGCCAGGTGGTCTCGGACCAGGCGCGCTGCAAGTCGATGCGCTTCTGCGTCAGCACCGATTCCGTGCCGCGCGCCAGGCGGATTGCGTCGCTGTCGTTGGGGCTGCCTATCGCCTGCGCGATCAAGCCCGCCGCGCCGAGGCGCGCCAGCACTGCATCGCGGTCCTGCGCGCGCACCTGCAGCACCGCGCCCAGTTCCTCGGCGAACAGTGCGGCCAGCACGCGCTCCGGCTTACCGCCGACGCAGATCGCATCCAGATCCAGAGTCAGGCCGCAATGCGCGGCAAACGCCATTTCGCACAGGGTCGCGAACAGGCCGCCGTCGGAGCGGTCGTGATAGGCGAGCAGCAGGCCGTCGCGGTTGAGCGCCTGCACTTCATTGAAAAAGCGCTTCAGCGCCTGCGCATCGTCCAGGTCCGGCGCCTCGTTGCCGGTTTGAGCATATACCTGGGCGAGGATGGAAGCGCCCAGGCGGTTCCTGCCGCGCCCGAGGTCGGCGAGTATCAGGACGCTCGCGCCCGCATCCAGGCGCAGCTGCGGCGTGAGCACGCGGCGCGCATCGGCGCAGGGCGCGAAGGCCGAGACGATGAGCGACAGCGGCGCGATCACTTCCTTCTTTTGCCCCGCTTCTTCCCAGCTGGTTTTCATCGACAGCGAATCCTTGCCCACCGGTATGCCGATGCCCAGGGCCGGGCACAAATCGAGCGCCACCGCGCGTACCGTGTCGAACAGCGCCGCGTCTTCGCCTGCGTGGCCTGCCGCCGCCATCCAGTTGGCCGACAGCTTTACGCGCGCCAGCTCCACCGGCGCCGCCGCGAGATTGGTCAGCGCCTCGCCCACGGCCATGCGCCCCGATGCAGGCGCATCGATGAGCGCCAGCGGCGCGCGCTCGCCCATGCAATAGGCTTCGCCCGCATACTCGCCAAAGCCGAGCACGGTCACGGCGCAGTCGGCCACCGGCGTCTGCCACGGCCCGACGAATGGATCGCGCGCGCACAGCCCGCCGACGGTGCGATCGCCGATGCTGATGAGGAAAGTCTTGTCCGCCACGGTGGGATGGCGCAGCACGCGGTAGCAAGCCTCCTTCAAATCCATGCCCGCGGCCGACAAGGGCGGCAGCGCGCGCTTGCGCCGCGCGACGTCGCGCAGCATGCGCGGCGGCTTGCCCAGCAGCACGCCCAGGTCCATGTCCACCGGCAGATTGCCGAAGCGCTCATCGGCGAGCGTGAGCTGCTGCGCGCCGGTCGCCGTGCCGAGCACCGCGAACGGGCAGCGTTCGCGCGCGCAGATGGCGCGAAACACTTCGAGCTGCGCCGGCGCGATCGCGAGCACGTAGCGCTCCTGCGCTTCATTGCACCAGATTTCGCGCGGCGACATGCCCGGCTCTTCGCTCGGCACGGCGCGCAATTCGAGTTTTGCGCCGCGCCCGGCGCCGTGCGCGAGCTCGGGCAGCGCATTCGACAGCCCGCCCGCGCCTACGTCGTGTATCGACAGGATGGGATTGGCATCGGCGAGCTGCCAGCAGCGGTCGATGACTTCCTGCGCGCGCCGCTGGATCTCGGCGTTGCCGCGCTGCACCGAATCGAAGTCCAGATCCTCGGTATTGGCGCCGGTGCTCATGCTCGAGGCGGCGCCGCCGCCCATGCCGATGAGCATGCCCGGCCCGCCGAGCTGGATCAGCAGCGCGCCCTCGGGCAATCCGAGTTTGAACGCATCGCGCGCGGCGATGTTGCCCACGCCGCCGGCGATCATGATCGGCTTGTGGTAGCCGCGCCCTTCACCGCCGGCTTCGATTTCGAAGCTGCGGAAATAGC
>JAAOZY010000119.1 GCA_012274205.1 Betaproteobacteria bacterium | reverse complement strand
GGGCCGGCAGCCCGACGATCCCGCTGCTGCTGTTTGTGCCAGGGCCGACTATTCCCTGGCACGATTTGCGGCCACAAAAAGCGGTGTTTGTCGCCTTGGGTATCAAGCTGGCGCTGGTGCCGCTGCTGGCGCTGTGCATTGCGCTGGCGTGGCCGGGCCCGATCACCGAACCCGGTGAGGCGGGCGTGCTCGAGGCCGCCATGCCAACCATGGTGATGGTGATTGCGCTGGCCGACCGCTTCGGACTGGACACCCGTCTGGCGGGTCTGATCATGGGCTGGTCAACGCTGGCGGGATTGGTTACGCTGCCATTCTGGTTGGTCGTCGTGAAGGGACTAGCATCATGAAAATCGGGTTTATCGGCAGCGGCATCATGGGGCGCCCCATGGCAGAAAACCTGCTGCGTGCGGGCCATCAACTATTCGTCTACGGCCGCCGCTTCGACCGCCTCGAGCCCATGCTGGTCGCGGGCGCCTTGGGCAAAGGCACGCCGGCCGAAGTGGCCGCCGAAGCCGACATCAGCTTTACCGTCGTTTCCGACACCACCGACGTCGAACAGATCATCTTCGGCGACCGCGGCCTGGTGCATGGCGCGCGCCCCGGCCATACTATCGTCGACATGAGCACCGTGGCGCCCGCCGCCACCCGCCGCATCGCCGCCACCCTGGCCGAACGCGGCGTGCACATGCTCGACGCCCCGGTGTCCGGGGGCGAAGTCGCTGCGCGCGAAGGCACGCTATCGATCATGGTCGGCGGTGAAGCGCCCATCTTCGAAAAGGTGCGTCCGCTGTTCGAGGTGCTTGGCAAGAATATCGTCCACGTCGGCGGCCATGGCGCCGGCCAGGTCGTCAAATGCTGCAACCAGATCGTCGTTGGTCTCACCTTCGAGGGCGTCGCCGAGGCGATCCTTTTGGCGCGGCGCAACGGCGTCGATCCGGTCAAGATGCGCGAAGCGCTGCTGGGCGGCTTTGCCGGCAGCCGCATTCTCGAAGTCCACGGCCAGCGCATGCTCGATTCCAACTACAAGCCCGGCTTCAAGGTCAAGCTGCACCACAAGGACATGGCCATCGTCATGGACAACGCGCAGGAAACCGCCACGCCCTTGCCGGGCGCCGCCCTGATCGCGCAGCAGATGAACGCGCTGATGGGCGCGGGTGACAGCGAGCTCGATTCGTCGGCCATCATGCGCGCGCTGGAGCGGCTGGTGGGCGAGGAGAAATGAGCGCCAAAGAACGCGTCGCCTTTCTCGACCGCGCCGCCTTCACTGCGGACGACCTGCCCGTCCCAAACTTCGAGCACAACTGGAGCGAATATCCCGCCAGCGAAGCGGCTGACATCGTGCCGCGTCTGTTCTGGGCCACCACCGCCATTACTCACGCCTGCCCGCTCGATGCCAATAGCCTCGGCCAGTTGCACAAGCTCGTCCGCGTAATCGTCACCGGCTCCGCCTGGGTCGATGCGGATGCATGCGCAGCGCGCGGGATAGCCGTGCACAGATTGGCCGTGAGCGAAACCGCGGGCGAAATCCCGGGTCGAATGTTGATTGATCTGCTGGAAGCGCTCGTCGACGAAGCCAGACGCTAGCGCCAGGGATCTGAACAAGCCACCTGCCCCGGTTTATTGTTTCCTGCTGGTCTCTTTTACACGAAGGAGAAGCCATGCTGCGAATCCGCCAACTGACTGTTTTCCTTGTTTCGCTGTTAAGCGCCCCGGCTTGGGCAGCGACATACCAGCTTGATCCCAGTCGTACCCTCCCGCAATTTGAAATCGGCCATTTCTGGCTTTTTACCGAGCACGGCCAGTTCGACCGCGCCCATGGCACCCTTGAATACGACGTCGAGCACCATACCGGCAGCCTTGAAGTCATCATCGATGCCAGTTCGCTGGACACGGGAAACAACGAGCGCGACGCCGTCCTCAAGGGGGCGGGCTGGTTCGATGTCAGCCGCTATCCCTCCATCACCTTCCGCGGCCAGCGTTTCATCTTCGCGCAGGACAGGCTGGCGGCGATTGAAGGCGAATTGACCATGCTGGGCGTCGCGCAGCCGATGCGGCTGGAGATCGTCCGGATCCAGTGCGGATTGAATCCGGGTTCCAGAAAGCAGCGTTGCGGGGCCGAAGCAAGCGGCACACTCCAGCGTTCCCGCTTTGGCATGCGCACCGGTCTGCCCCTGATCAGCGATGAGGTCAGGCTGCGTATACAAACGGAGGCTTATCCGGACTGAATGCGGAACGGGCCGGGCGTGCATGCCCGGCAATGCTCCGTTCGACCGCTGTCCAGCGGCCAGCGTCCTTCACTTGACAGGAATCATCAGATGCTCGTACGGTGTTCCCGCCCACATCACGTAAGGAACCGAGGTGTCCGGGTCCGCACTCTTGGGGTACATGTCGTAGAAGCTGGCATCAGCGCCTACGATCATTACGTGTGCGCCGGTCTTGACCCAGTGGTTGGCGACGCCGGGTTTGGTCGCATAGGGATCCGTATTGCTGGCGGCTTGTGGCCGATCCACGCTTCAGCCCATTCCAGTGCGACCTTGTCCATGCACATCGGATCGGGGCCGGGGGTCGCGGGGTTATCCGGCATGCAGGAAAATCCGTTTTTCCCCTCGCGCAAGGTACGCATCTTGCCATTCGCGTCCATGCAACACCGCGACGATCTCGCCGCGATCATGGTGAGCGAACAGGGCAAGCCGCTGGCCGAGGCGCGCGGCGAAAGCGACTATGCGGCGAGTTTCGTCGAGTGGTTCGCCGAGGAGGCGCGGCGCGTCTAAGGCGACGTGTGCGTTGGGCGGACTGCTTTTCCAGCCGACAGTGCTCAGCCATTGCACGCCCGACATGCAGATATGCCGCTACGAAACCTTCGGCCCGGTGGCGCCGTTGATCCGCTTCGCCCACGAAGCTGAAGTCATCCGCCTGGCCAACGACACCGAGTCTGGGCTGGCCGCCTACACCCGCGACCTCGGCCGCGCCTGGCGGCTGGCCGAGCAGTTCGACTACGGCATGGTCGGCATCAATGCCTGGGTGATCTCCGCCGCCGTGGCGGCGTTCGGCGGCATCAAGCAATCGGGACTGGGGCGCGAAGGCGGGCGCAGCGGCAGCGACGCATATCTGGAAACCAAATACGTCATCTGGGCGGGCTGGGATAAAACTCGACGCCTGCTAGGCTGACAGCATGAAGCCGACCCGCGTTTCCACTCCCCGCAGCATCATCGTCATAGGCGCCGCCAGTGGCGCCGGCGCGCCCGACCCGGCCTGCGCCGAGGGGCCGGACGCGCTGCGCAGCTACCAAGTGTTTCATGCCGCGCCGCTGCAACATGTGGCGTGGGACGCGATCCTGCGCGTGCCGCGTGCGCAGCAGGACACGCCGCTGCATGCCGTTGCGGCGCTCGGCGCCCGGCTGGCGGCTGAGGTGGAAGCGGTGCTGCAGGCGGGGAATTTCCCGCTGGTGGTGGGCGGCGACCATTCCTGCGCCATTGGCACCTGGAGTGGCGTACACCGCGCGCTCGCCGACAGGGGGCCGCTTGGCCTGATCTGGATCGATGCCCACATGGACAGCCACACCTTCGCCACCACGCCGAGCGGGCAGATACACGGTATGCCGCTGGCCTGCCTGCTGGGTTACGGTGAGGCGGCGCTCACCGGTATCGACGGCCCCGAAGCCAAACTGCGCCCCGAACACGTGTGCCTGATCGGCGTGCGCAGCTACGAGGCGGGCGAAGCCGCACTGTTGCACCGACTGGGGGTGCGGGTGTTCGACATGAATGAAATTCGTCGGCGTGGCTTGACTGAAGTATTTGACGCGGCGCTTGCCATCGTTCGGCACGGCAGCGCCGGCTTTGGCGTGAGTGTGGATCTGGACGCGCTCGACCCTGACGAAGAGCCGGGAGTCGGCACGCCCGTGCCCGGCGGTCTGTACCGCGCCGAGCTTGCTGCCGCGTTGTCGCATTTGCGCGGCGACCCAGCCTTCGTGGCGATGGAAATCGTCGAGTACAACCCGCGCCTGGATCGCGGGCACGCCACTGCTGACGCAGCGGGTGCGCTGGTCGACGCGATCACGCCGTTGAATTAAATGTGCCGAGCCCAACAAGCATGAGTTGCGTCACACCAGCGGACGCCGGAATGACGGCTTACTCGAACTCCATCGCCCGATACCCCCACCCGGATGTTGAAAAAGCGCGGCGCGCCAATATAGCCCGACAGATTCAGCTCGTCTGGTTGCGGACGTCGATCACCACGGTTTGCGGTTGCGCCTGCAGCCCTGTGGTATCGAGCTGCGGCACGCGCTTTATCGCCGCGTTAACCAGGGTTTTCATGTTCCGAAGCGCCGGGGCGGTTATTGCCATTCAGCCTGGCGACTTTTGAGACTGAAACCACGCTGCACCATGATCCGGCACGTCGAAACGCTGCCGCAGGCAGCGTCGGCCGCTTAGCCGCGCCGCATCGAGTCGAAGAAATCGGCGTTGTTTTTGGCAGCGCGGATTTTATCGATGAGGAATTCCATCGCTTCCATGTCGTCCATCGGGTAGAGCAATTTGCGCAACACCCAGACTTTTTGCAGCAACTCTTGTGGGATCAGCAGCTCTTCGCGGCGGGTACCGGAACGGTTGACGTTGATCGCGGGGTAGAGGCGGCGCTCGGCCATTTTGCGGTCGAGGTGGATTTCCAGATTGCCGGTACCTTTGAATTCTTCGTAAATCACATCATCCATGCGGCTGCCGGTTTCGACCAGCGCGGTCGCAATAATGGTGAGGCTGCCACCTTCTTCAATGTTGCGAGCCGCACCAAAAAAACGTTTGGGTTTTTGCAGCGCATTGGCGTCGACGCCACCGGTGAGCACTTTGCCCGAGGCGGGCTGCACGGTGTTGTAGGCGCGCGCGAGGCGGGTGATCGAGTCGAGCAGGATTACCACGTCCTTCTTGTGCTCAACCAGACGCTTGGCGCGCTCGATCACCATTTCGGCGACCTGCACGTGGCGGCTGGCAGGCTCGTCGAAGGTGGAGGCGATCACTTCGCCGCGCACGGTGCGGCTCATTTCGGTGACTTCTTCCGGGCGCTCGTCGATCAGCAAAACGAACAGGACGACGTCGGGGTGGTTGGAGCTGATGGCGTGGGCAATCTGCTGCAGCATCACGGTTTTACCCGACTTCGGCGGCGCGACCAGCAGGCCGCGCTGGCCTTTGCCGATCGGTGCGACGATGTCGATCACGCGGCTGGTAAGGTTTTCCTCGGCCTTGATGTCGCGCTCCAGCTTGAGCGGCGCATCCGGGTGCAGCGGGGTGAGGTTTTCGAACAGGATCTTGTTCTTGCTCGCCTCGGGCGGCTCGTCGTTGATCTTGTCGAGCTTGGTCATCGCCGAATAGCGTTCGCCATCTTTCGGCGTGCGGATTTCGCCTTCGATCTTGTCACCGGTGTGCAGGTTGAAGCGGCGGATCTGCGACGGCGACACGTAGATGTCGTCGGTGTTGGCCAGATACGACGCCTCCGGCGAGCGCAAGAAACCGAATCCATCCGGCAGCACTTCCAGTACGCCGTCACCAAAAATCGTATCGCCGCGCTTCGCCACCGCTTTCAGGATGGCAAAAATCAGTTCCTGTTTACGAAAACGGTTGGCGTTATCGATGTTGAAGGTGGCGGCAAGCTCGAGGAGCTCGGTGATCGGTTTCTGCTTGAGTTCGGAAAGATACATGGACGGGGCCTGGAGGGGCTCGCTTGAAAGAGCCGGATGGGGG
>JAAOZY010000118.1 GCA_012274205.1 Betaproteobacteria bacterium | reverse complement strand
CAGCTGAGATAGGCGTCGGCGACGCCGGACAGCTCCTCGATATACGGCCGCATCAGCTTCGCGCCGAGGGCGCAGTTCAGGCCCACCGCGAGCGGGCGCGCGTGGCGCACCGAATTCCAGAACGCCTCGGGCGTCTGCCCGGTGAGGGTGCGCCCGGAGGCGTCGGTGATGGTGCCCGAGATGATGATGGGCCAGCGCCGTCCGCGCGCCTCGAACGCGCAATCGATCGCGAACAAGGCCGCCTTGGCATTGAGCGTGTCGAAAATGGTCTCGAGCAAGAGCAGGTCGGCGCCGCCGTCGAGCAGGCCGCGCAGCGACTCGGCGTAGGCGGCGACCAGCGTGTCGAAGTCGATGTTGCGAAAGCCCGGGTCGTTGACGTCGGGTGAAATCGATGCGGTTTTGGTGGTCGGTCCAAGGACCCCGGCAACGAAACATTGCCGCCCGGGCGCTTGGTGCATGCAGGCGTCCACGGCCGCCCGCGCCAGGCGCGCGGCTTCGACGTTGATTTCGTATACCAGGTCGGCCAGGCCGTAGTCGGCCATCGACGGCGCGTTGGCATTGAAGGTGTTGGTGCAGATGATATCGGCGCCCGCTTCCAGATAGGCATCGTGGATCTGGCGGATGATCTCGGGCCGGGTCAGCGACAACAGGTCGTTATTTCCCTTCAGGTCACGGTCGAAAGCGGCAAAGCGCCCGCCGCGGTAGTCGGCCTCCGCCAGCTTGTAGCCCTGGATCATCGTGCCCATGGCGCCATCCAGGATCAGGATGCGCTCGCCGAGCAGGCGTTCCAGTAGTGCGGCCTTGTTCATATTCTGTGCGATCCGAAAACAAAAAAACCCGACCTGCCAGCCAGGTACGGGTTCCCTCGCTTTAGCAGCATTTGTTTTTCGTCCGGTCGGGACCGGCGGCGCCCGCAATCTGTATCAAATCGGCGCAGGGGTGGATTCTAGCGCGCAGTCGCGCCTCTTGTCCATCCGCGCATACCTGCTTTCGCGGCTGAGGGGCGAAGGCCTTATACTACGCACTTTTGGCGGCGAAGCCCGATACCATGCAGCACCTGACTCCCAAAGAAGCCTACGAATACCTGCACCAGAACCCGACTGCGATATTCATCGATTGCCGCAGCGAAATGGAATTCCTGTTCGTCGGCCATCCGACCGGTGCGATCATGATCCCCTGGAACGACGGCCCCGACTGGGAGGTGAATCCGCACTTCGTCGGTCACGTGAAAACAGCGGCGAGCGTGGACCGCCCGCTGGTGCTGATCTGCCGCAGCGGCAACCGCTCGCTCGATGCGGGCGCGGCGCTGGAGAAGGCCGGCTTCACCCAGGTGTACAACGTCCTGCACGGCTTCGAGGGCGAATTGAACGAGCAGCATCAGCGCAATTCCACCAGCGGCTGGCGCCGCGACGGCCTGCCCTGGGAGCAATGCTGACCGGCGCGGCCCCGCGATGATCCGGCTGCGCGCCGGGTCGGGTCCGAATCCTGCCGATCCTGCATAACTGCCCGACGTGAATTCACGCGAGCGCGCCTATCCGCCGCTGCCCCTGGCGTTTGCGATGTGGGGCCTGGGCGCCGCCCTCTACCTGATCGGCTTCTATCAGCGCGTCGCCCCGGCGGTAATCACGCGCGAGCTGATGCGCGAGTTCACGCTGGGCGCGGCGGCGCTGGGCAACCTTGCCGCGTTTTACTACTACAGCTATGTGGCGATGCAGATCCCGGCGGGCCTGCTCGCCGATCGCTGGGGACCGCGGCGCGTGCTCACCGCGGGCGCTGCAGTCGCGGCCGCCGGCACCCTGCTGTTTGCGCTCGCGCCCGGATACGCTGCGGCGAGCCTGGGCCGCCTGCTGATCGGCGGCTCGGTCGGCGTCGCTTTCGTCGCCATGCTCAAGCTCGCCGGCCACTGGTTTGCGCCCACGCGCTTTGCCATGCTCTCCGGCCTCGCCCTGGCCTGCGGCGTTCTCGGGGCAGTTTCGGCCGGCGTGCCGCTGCGTTTGCTGGTCGACGCCTTCGGCTGGCGCAACGTGATGAGCATTGCCGCCGCGCTTGCCGGCGTGCTCGCCGTGGTCATCTGGAGCGCGGTACGCGACGACCCTGCCGAGCGCGGCTACGCCAGCTACGCGCCGACAGCGCCGCTCCGTCACGCTCCTATTCTGCAGAGCATCAGGCAAACTCTTGCCAACCGCAATGTCTGGCTGGTGTTCCTGATCTCAGGCGCGGTTTCGGGGCCGACGCTCACCTTCGGCGGCCTGTGGGGCGTGCCCTTTCTGAGCACGCATTACGGACTCAGCACCTCGCAGGCCTCCATGATCACCTCGCTGCTGCTGGTTTGCTGGGCGGTGGCGGGGCCGTTCGTGGGCGCACTTTCCGACCGCCTGCGCCGGCGCAAGCCGCTGTACGCCCTGGGCGCGGTGCTCGCTACCGCGGGATGGTGCGGCGCGCTGCTGCTGCCGGGCGTCCCCCTGGCGGTGCTGATTGTCCTGCTCGGATGTACCGGTTGCGCTTCGGCCGCGGTGATGGTGGGTTTCGCCATCGCCAAGGAATCGGCGCCGGCGGCTCTGGCAGGCACGGCCGGCGGCATCGCCAACATGGGCAACATGCTGGGCGGCATGGTCATGCAGCCCGCGGTCGGCTGGATGCTGGACCGGCACTGGGCCGGGACTATGGCAAACGGCGCGCGCATCTACGACTTCGGCGCCTATCGCGCCGGCTTCGCGCTGATGCTCGCCTGGCTCGCGGCCGCGCTGGTACTGCTCGTTTTCGTGCGCGAGACACACTGCCGACAGGCGCAGTGACGGATCACGCCCGGTCCGTGGGAATGGCGATCAGGCTCTCGAGCAGGGCGCGGTCCTGGCTCAGGCCGGTGCTGGGGCCGGCATGCGTTACCCGGCCGCGGTCGAGTACCACGGCGTTTTCCGACAGCCGCAACGCCGCCTCGACGTGCTGTTCCACCAGCAGCATCGCCATGCCCTCGCCCATCATCAGTCTGATGGCATGCTCCAATTCCGCGACGAGGTTGGGTGCGAGGCCCTCGAACGGCTCATCCAGAAGAAGCAGCTTCGGATTCAGCATCAACGCGCGCCCGATCGCGAGCATCTGCTGTTCGCCGCCGGAGAGCTGGCTGCCCAGATTGCGGCTGCGCTCCTGGAGGCGCGGAAACAGCCGGTACACGCGTTCCAGCGTCCATGGCCCGGCGCGGGCGATGACGGTCATGTTTTCCTTCACCGTGAGCGATGGGAAAATGTCGCGCTCCTGGGGAATCCAGCCCATGCCGGCGTGCGCTCGCGCATACGAGCGCCAGCCGGTAACATCGGCACCAGCGAACACTATCTTGCCGCGGTGAATGCGGGTCAGCCCCAGCAGCGAAGCGATCAGGGTGGTTTTGCCGACGCCGTTGCGTCCGAGCAGAGCCAGGCTGCCGTGCGCGGCGAGCTCGATCGATACGCCCTCCAGGATAATGGAGTCGCCGTAGCCGGCAACCAGACCGTCGACTGCGAGCAGCGTTTCGTTCATGCTGCCGCCTCCGCACCGTTGTCGCAAATCACGCACGGTCCCTGTCGGCGGCCGGCGGCAATCGCGGTCGGTCGCATCCCCGCTGCGCGTGGCCCCTGCTCCCTGCTCATGCCGCCGCCTCCGCACCGTTGTCGCAAATCACGCACGGTCCCTGTCGGCGGCCGGCGGCAATCGCGGTCGGTCGCATCCCCGCTGCGCGTGGCCCCTGCTCCCTGCTCATGCCGCCGCCTCCGCACCGTTGTCGCAAAT
>JAAOZY010000002.1 GCA_012274205.1 Betaproteobacteria bacterium | reverse complement strand
TTCCTGCGTGCCTCGGGTATCGCGCAACTGGACGCAATGGTCGTCAGCCACGACGACAGCGATCATGCGGGCGGCGCGGCTTCGGTGCTTGCGGCGGTGCCGGTCGGCGCCTTGTACGCGTCGCTGCCGCAAACCCATCCTGCCTGGGTCGCGGCAGCGGGCTACCGGCTGCCCTGCGCCGCCGGGCAGGCATGGGACTGGGACGGGGTGCGCTTCGAACTGCTGCATCCGACGGTCGCCAGCTACGCCGTTAAACGGATCAAGTCCAACGATCGCAGTTGCGTGCTCAGAATTTCCACGTCTCAAGGCGCGGTACTGCTCACCGGCGACATTGAGCTGCGCTCGGAACAGGCGCTGCTCGCGCGCGCGCCGGACAAGCTGCGCGCGCAAGTGCTGGTGGTACCGCACCACAGCAGCCGCACCTCGTCCACGCAGGAATTCATCGCCGCGGTGCAGCCGCGCTGGGCCGTATTGCCGGTCGGTTACCGCAACCGCTTCGGCCACCCGCAGGAGCAGGTGGTGGCGCGCTATCGCGACAGCGGCGCGCAACTGCTGCGCACCGACAGAACCGGCGCGGTGCTGGTGCGCATCGACGGCGACGGCACGGTTGTCGAGGGCTATCGCGACCTGAGACGGCGTTACTGGTATGCGGACTAGACCGCTCGCTTTACGCGGCGGCTGCGGCCGTGCCGGCAATCGGCGCGCATTCGGCCTATCATGGCTTCGGCGCAAGCGCGAATTCCGGCCACAGCGGCATCGCGGCGCCAGCGACCGAGGGAGCGATGAATGAGCGAGGAATTCAGACAGCGCCAGGTGCAATGCATTACACCAGGCGGATTGCACCGGCTGGCCTATACGGAATGGGGTGACCCCGGCAAGCGCAAAGTCCTGGTGTGTGCGCACGGCCTGTCGCGCTGCGGACGCGATTTCGACACCCTGGCGCGTGCGCTCGCGGGCGAATACCGCGTGGTCTGTCCCGACATGCCCGGCCGCGGCCTCAGCGGCTGGCTGAAGCATCCGATGGAATACCAGGTGCAGACCTATGTCGCCGACATGGTGACGCTGCTCGCGCGCGTGGACGCCGATTGCGTGCACTGGGTCGGCACCTCGATGGGCGGAATGATGGGCATGGCGCTTGCAAGCCTGCCCGAAACGCCGCTAGAGAAATTGGTGCTGAACGACGTCGGGCCGGTCATCGCCGCCGGTTCGCTTGCGCGCATCGGCGAATACCTGGGCAAGGCGCCGACGTTTCCCGATTTTGCCGCTGCGGTGCAATACATACGCGCGGTCAGTGCGCCCTTCGGCGCCCACAGCGATGCGGAATGGAACCTGCTCACCGAGCATGTCACACGCAGGCAGGCGGATGGCAGTTACCACATGCATTACGACCCGGCCATCGCCGTCCCCTTCAATGCGGCCAAGGCGGACAAGGACATCGAACTGTGGCCCTATTACGACGCCATCCGCTGCCCGACGCTGGTGCTGCGCGGCGCCTTATCCGACGTGCTCACGCGCGCAACCTTCGACGAGATGGCCAGGCGCGGCCCGCGCGCGAAGGCGGTCGAGATTGCAGAGGTCGGCCACGCGCCCACGCTGATGCACGCCGACCAGATCGCGATCGTGCGCGATTTTCTGCTCGGCGGCTGACGTTCCCTACTGCGGCAGCCTTGCCGCCGGATCCTGGCGGTAGAACAGCGCAAGCTGGCGATACAGCTCAGGGTAATTCGAGCGCACCGCTTGCGGCAGGGTGAAGAACGCTTCGGAGAGGACGGCGAAGAACTCCGCCGGCTGCTCGCTCGCGTAAGGGTCGAGCAAGGTGTGAATGCCGCGGTCGACCTCGATGCAGAATTCGTCGTAGGCGGCATCCCAGGTTGACAGCCACTGGCCTTTATCCATGTGCGCATGCGGCAGCGGAAAGTCGTCCATGTGGCCGCGGTCCATGTGCAGCTTGTGCGCAAATTCATGGATCACCACGTTGTAGCCGGCGTTGCCGAGCTTGATGTCCTGCCAGGACAGAATCACCGGTCCGCCGGGCCAGGCTTCGCCGGAAAGAGCGTCGTCGTATTCGTGCACTACGCCGTTCTCATCCATTTCTTCGCGCCGCACCTTGAATTCGCCAGGATAGACCACGATGCCCACCCAGCCCTGGTAGGCGTCCAGACCGAGATTGAGGATGGGCAGGCAGGCCTGCGCCGCGATCGACAGGCGCACCGCGTCGGTAGGGATGAAACCGCGCGCGCCGTATATCTCCTTTTCCTGCAGAAACAGCACGCAAAGCTCCTTCAGGCTCTGCCATTCGGCATCCGTCAGCCCGCGCAGGAACGGCAGGCCGCGGGTGACGTGCTGCCATAGCGCCTCATCCAGCAGGAAACGGTGCAATACGCGCTTTCTGCGCCAAGTCTTGAACAGATCCAACATGAGCTAATTATCGCCGATTTGCGTTTGCTCACGGTCGCGCGTTCCGGCCGGGCGATATAATCGGCGCATGGATACCGAGGTGCAGACTGCGCGCGTCGAATTGTCCGAGCCGGCGCTGGCTCCGATCGCCGCCGGCTTGCCCGAAGCCGACGCCATCCGGCTGCGCCGCGCTGGCGAATTCGCCCTGTCCATGTATGCGGACAAGTTGCTCGGCACGGGGGAGCCGGCGCTTGATCACGCGCTGGGCCTGGCCACCTCGCTCGCCGCGCTGCGGCTGGATGCGGAAACGCGCATTGCCGGGATCCTGTTCGCGGCGCCGCAGTATCTCGCCGACAGCCACGACAAGCTCGCTGCCGAGTTCGGACCCGCAGTCGCGGGGCTGGTGGCGGGCATCGCCAAGCTGAACCGGCTGCGCGTGGTCACGCGCAACCTGGCGGGACAGGAAAGCAGCGCGGCGCACAGCTCGCAGGCCGAGGTGCTGCGCAAAATGCTTCTCGCCATGGTCGAAGACATACGCGTGGTGCTGCTGCGCCTGGCGAGCCGAACCCAGACGCTGCGGTATATGGCGCGCGCAACGGACGCGTTGCGCCGGCCCTACGCGCAGGAAACGCTGGACATCTACGCGCCGCTCGCCAACCGCCTCGGCATCTGGCAACTCAAGTGGGAGCTGGAAGACTACGCCTTCCGCTACCTCGAACCCGAGGTGTACAAGAAGATCGCATCGATGCTGGACGAGAAGCGCGTCGAGCGCGAAGGCTTCATCGCCGCCGCCGTGTCTGCGCTGGAGGCCGAATTGCGCGCGACCGGCATCCGCGCCGAAGTACTCGGCCGGCCCAAGCATATTTACAGCATCTATAACAAGATGCGCATCAAGCACCTGGATTTCTCCGAACTCTACGACGTGCGCGCGCTGCGCGTGCTGGTCGATTCGGTAAAGGACTGCTACACCGCGCTCGGCGTGGTCCACAACCTGTGGACGCCGATCCCGAAAGAGTTCGACGATTACATCTCGCGTCCGAAGGGCAACGACTACCGTTCGCTGCACACGGCGGTGGTCGGCCCGGACGGGCGCGCGCTGGAAGTGCAGATTCGCACCTACGACATGCACCGCCATGCCGAACTGGGCGTGGCCGCCCACTGGCGCTACAAGGAGGCCGGCGCCGGGCGCAGCGCTTCCGCCTTCAGGCCGGACCCTTTCGACGAGAAAATCGCCTGGCTGCGCCAAGTGCTTGCCTGGCGCGACGACGTGGTCGAGTCCGTCGATTGGGTCGAGAAATTCAAGCAGACCGCGCTGGACGATACGGTCTACGTGCTCACGCCGCAGGGACGGATTCTGGATCTGCCGCAGGGTTCGACGCCGGTGGATTTCGCCTACCACCTGCATTCCGATCTGGGGCATCACTGCCGCGGCGCCAAGGTCGACGGCGCGATGGTGCCGCTCAACTACAAACTTGCCAACGGACAGCGGGTGGAGATCGTCGCCGCCAAGACCGGCGGTCCGAGCCGCGACTGGTTGAATCCGGCGCTGGGATACATCCAGAGTTCGCGCGCGCGCAGCAAGGTGCGGCAGTGGTTCAACTCGCAGGCCCTGGCGGAGACCGTCGCCCAGGGACGGGCGATCGTCGAGCGCGAATTGCAGCGCGAAGGCATGACCAGCGCCAATCTGGACCAGTTGGCGCAGCAGTTGGGCTACGCCCGGAGCGAGGATTTGTTCGCCGCCGCCGGGCGCGAGGAAATCGGCACGAAGCTGTTGCAGACCGCGCTGCGCGGGGCGGTGCCGGCCGCGGAGCCGGCGGAATCGGTGATAACCGGCAAGAGCAAGGCGGACGCCAAGGACGGCGGCATCCTCGTGGTCGGCATGGACAAGTTGCTGACGCAACTGGCCAAGTGCTGCCGGCCGGCGCCGCCTGACGCCATCGCCGGCTTCGTCACCCGCGGGCGCGGCGTGTCGATCCACCGGCGCAAT
>JAAOZY010000117.1 GCA_012274205.1 Betaproteobacteria bacterium | reverse complement strand
CTACAGGGCGCCCTCCAGGCGCTCGACGATGGTCTTGAGGATTTTCACGCGCGCGAAATACTTGTCTTCGGCCTCGACCACGGTCCAGGGCGCGATGTCGGTGCTGGTGCGGTCTATCATGTCGCACACTGCCTGCTCGTATTCGCTCCACTTCTTGCGGTTGCGCCAGTCCTCCTCCGTGATCTTGAAGCGCTTGAAGCTGGTTTTCTGCCGCAAAGTGAAGCGCTTGAGCTGTTCCTCCGCGCTGATCTGCAGCCAGAACTTGCACACGATCGCGCCGCCGCGCGCCAGCTGCTCCTCGAAGTCGTTGATCTCGCTGTAGGCGCGCATCCAGTCCGCGACGCCGCAAAAACCCTCGACCCGCTCCACCAGCACGCGCCCATACCAGGAGCGGTCGAATATGGTGATGCGTCCGTGCCGCGGCGCATGGCGCCAGAAGCGCCAAAGATACGGCTGCGCGCGCTCTTCCTCGGTCGGCGCGGCCACCGGCACCACCTGGAAATGGCGCGCGTCGATGGCGCCGGTGATGCGCCGGATCGCACCGCCCTTGCCCGCTGCATCCGACCCTTCGAACAACAGGATCAGCGAGCGCTGCTTGAAATATTTCTTGTCGCGCGACAGCAGGTTCAGCCGCCCCTGCCATTTTTCCAGCTGCGTTTCGTATTTTTCCTTGGCAACTTTCTGCGTCATGTCGAGTTCGCGCAGCAGCCCGAGATTGTCCGAGGCCAGAGGCGGCGCCTGCACCCGGCGCTCCTTGTAGTTGCTCTTCTCCAGCCGCTTCTTCATCGCCTCGAGCAGCAATTTGCCCACGGTGAGGCTGCGATAGCGCGGATCCGCGCCCTCGACCACGGTCCAGGTCGCGTTGGCGCTGCTGGTCTCGCGCAGCGCGCGCTCGGAGATCTGGCGGAACGCGTTGTACATCTTGAAGCGATCCCAGTCGATCTTGGTCACGCGCCAGCGCGTGAGCGGGTTCTTCTCCAGCTCCTGCATGCGCTCTTTCTGTTGTTTCTTGGAGAGGTGAAACCAGAACTTCAGCAGCAGCACGCCCTCGTCGCAAAGCATCTTCTCGAAGCGCACGATCTCCTCGAGACTGTCTTTCAGTGCGGCATCGTCCGAATGTCCGAGCACCCGGCTCACGATAGGCGCGGTGTACCAGGAACCGAACATGATGCCGATCTTGCCCTTGGGCGGCAGCTCACGCCAGAAGCGCCACATGCGCGGGCGCTCCGCTTCCTCGTCCGTGGGATCGCCGAACGCGCGCGTCTGAATGTGGCGCGGATCCATCCACTCGTTGAGCAGGTTGACGGTTTCACCCTTGCCCGCCCCGTCCACCCCGCCGATCAGAATCAGCACGGGAAATTTTTTCGCCTGTGCCAGATCGAACTGCGCATTGAGCAGGGCCTCGCGCAGCTTGGGCTCCTGCCTGGCATAGACCTGCTTCGCGATTTTGTGGCCAAGCTCTGCAGATTCGAACATGACTGCCCCCTATTTGAAAGTTAGCTGACCTTATTTCCAGTATGGCTCGTGCCGCTGCCAGTGTTCCCATGCCCGGTCCAGCGCATCGAGCTGCAGATGCGTGCTGGCCGCGCTCCATCCGTCGATCATGCCGGCGACGTGCGCATGGGGCGCGCGCGCGCCCGAGAGCACCTCGGGCAGCAGGCGCAGCAGGGTCGCGGCGTCGTTCAGCGCGCCGAGCACGTCCTGTCTCGCGGCGAGCGAGCGCAGGTAAGGCCGCACGCGCCGTTTCGGGTACAGCGCAGCGAAATATTCGGCGGCGTAGCGCAGCTTTTTGGCGGCGATGCGCAGACGGTGGCGTCCGGCGGCGTCGAGTTGGCGCAGCCGCTTGCCGCGCCTTTTCACCGCCGCGGCGCGCCGCTGCAGCACCGCCGCGGCGAATCCGTCCAGCGGCTGCGCCAGCGCCGGCTGGCCCTGCTGCCATGCGGCATCGGCCAGAATCCGCCCGAATTCCAGCCACAGCTGCTGCCATGCTTGCGCCGCGACCACCGCTTGGGCGGCGCGCAACTGCGCGCGGCCCATCCTGACGCAACGCCGCGCGAACGCAGCCACCGCGGCATCCCCGGCGCGCTGCTTGCGCAGCGCGCGCAGCATCTCGTGCACGAACACATCCCAGTCGCGCGCGCGCCCGAGCACGATGTTCTGCGTGTGCAGCTGCTTCCTGACCGGGGTGAACACCGCCTGCGGCAACACCGGCCCGAACAGGCTGAAGCAGGCGCGCAGGCGCCGTACCGCAACGCGCACCTGGTGCAGATACTCCGGGTCGCGCCCGGCGAGCAGGCCGGCTTCGTTCGCCTGCAGATGCGCGATGCAGCTGCGCGCGATGGCGGTGAAGCCTGCGGCCACGCTGCCCTGTGCATGCAGCTCCAGTGCCGCGGCCTTGACCGGGCGCGGCGGCAGTCCGCGCGCCAGCGCGTAGCCGCGTTCGGCCTTGCTCGCATGGCCCAGGCGCAAGGGCATGCGTTCGGCCAGCTCCAGCGCGAGCTCGAACAGGCGCACCGGACTGCCGGCGAGCAGTTCCAGCTCGGCTTCGCTGATCGCGGCAGCGCGACGGCCGCTGCGGATTGCGCCGCTATCCAGGCACAGCTCCGCCAGGCTGCCGTCGGCGAAGGCAAGGTGCAGGCTGGTGCGGGTGAACTCGGTCGCAAATGCCGGGCGCAGCGCCGCGCGCAGGCGCGCGGAGCGGAACAGCCGGGCCTGCGGTATCTGGGCGATCAGGCCGAAGTCCAGCGCCGCGTGCGCAAGCGGCCACTCCCATTCCTCGCGCACATGCAGTCCGGCCGCGGCTTGGCCTTCTGTCTTGAGCGTCTGCAGCCAGCGCCTGCCGTCCTGGCGCAGGCGCAGCGCGAGCCCCGCCTGCAACAGGGCATGCGCGGGCGTGTCGTAGTAGACGCTGTGAACGCGGCGGGTGATCGCGCGCCCCTGCTGCAGGGCCTTGATCCGCGGGTCGCGGCGCAGCCGGCGCAGATCCTGCGGCGCCAGCAGCAGCTTGAGTTCGGTTTCCACTGTCGGCCCTATCTTCTGCTCGCGGTGAGCACCCCCTGCACTTCCCGGACCTGCGCCAGCGTGCGCTGCAGCTGCTCCAGGTCGGAGATTTCTACGGTGAAGGACATGTAGGCCATGTGCTGCTTCGATTGGGTGTTGACGCCGGTGACGTTTATCTTTTCGCGCGAAAACACTTCCGAAATGTCGCGCAGCAGGCCCTGGCGGTCCTGCGCCTGCACCACCACGTCCACCGAAAATACGCCCTCGCCGTGCCGGCCCCAGTCGGCTTCGATCATGCGCTCGGGCTGCAGCGCGGCGAGGCGCTGCAGGTCGCGGCAGTTGCGCCGGTGGATGGACACGCCGCGTCCGCGCGTGACGAAGCCCGCGATCGGGTCCGGTGGCGCCGGCCGGCAGCACTTGGCCAGCTGGGTCAGCAGCTTGTCCATGCCGACCACGAGTATGCCGCCGTCCTTGGCGTCCGCGCGGCTCTTGCCCGGCAACAGCAGATCCGGCGCATCCGGCGCAGGGGCGGCGCCGCGCGCCGTCCTGGGCTGCGGCGCCGATCCGCGCAATACCGTCTGCAGCTGCTTCGTTCCGACTTCCTCGCGCCCGGCCGCCGCGAACAGCTCCTCGCTCTTGGTGAAACCGAGCTGTTGCGCCAGCTGGTCGAGATTGGCGCCGGTGGTCCCCACGCGGTGCAACTCGCGCTCGATGATGGCGCGCCCCTGGGCGACGGTCTCCTCCAGCGCCTGCGTGTTGAACCATTGGCGCACCTTGCTGCGCGCGCGCGAACTCTGCAGGTAGCCCAATGCCGGATTCATCCAGTCGCGGCTCGGGCCGCCGGTCTTGGCGGCGATGATCTCGACGCGCTGGCCGTTGGCGAGCTTGTAATTGAGCGGCACCATCGCGCTGTCGACCTTGGCGCCGCGGCAATGGTGGCCGAGGTCGGTATGCAGATGGTAGGCGAAGTCCACCGGCGTCGATCCCTGCGGCAGGTCGATCACGCGGCCCTGCGGCGTGAGCACATAGACCGTATCGTCGAGCGAGGTGCGCTTGAACTGCTCCACCCAGTCGACCGACTCGGCAACGTCGTCGCGCCAGGCCAGCACCTGGCGCAGCAGAGCGATCTTCTCGTCGAAGGGGTCGGGCCGCGCCGCCTTGCCTGCGCCCGCCTCCTTGTAGCGCCAGTGCGCGGCCACGCCGAGCTCGGCATGGCGGTGCATCTCGTGGGTGCGGATCTGCACTTCCAGCGCGCGCCCGTCCGGGCCGACCACGGCAGTGTGCAAAGAGCGGTAGTCGTTGCTCTTCGGGCGCGAAATATAGTCGTCGAACTCCTTCGGGATCGGCGTCCACAGGTTGTGCACCACGCCCAGCGCGGTGTAGCAGTCCTTCACCGAATCCACCAGCACGCGCAGCGCACGCACGTCGTAGAGCTCGGAGAAGTCCAGGCCCTTGCCGCGCATCTTGTTGTAGATGCTGTAGATGTGCTTCGGCCGGCCGAGCACCTCGGCACCGATGCCGGTCGCGCGCAGCTCCGCGTCCAGCGCAGCCACAGCGGCGACGATGAAGCTCTCGCGCTCGACCCGCTTCTCGTCCAGCATGGCGGCGATCTTCTTGTACAGCGCGGGCTCGAGGTAGCGGAACGCGTAGTCTTCCAGCTCCCACTTGAGCTGCCAGATGCCGAGGCGATTGGCGAGCGGCGCGTAGATGTCAAGGGTCTCCTGCGCGTAAGGCCGGCGCAGCTCGTCCGACGCGCGCGCCATGTAGCGCAGGGTCTGGGTGCGGCTCGCGAGCCGCAGCAGCACCACGCGGATGTCCTCGACCATGGCGAGCAGCATCTTGCGCAGCACTTCGGCTTGCGAGCTGTGCGCTTCGCCCTCCTGCTGCCCCGCGAGCGCGCGCGTGACCACGCGCAGCCGGTTGAGCTTGGCGATGCCCGCCACCAAGCCGGCGACACCGCTGCCGAATTCGGCGCTGAGCCTGTCCTCGCTGTGTTCCAGGTATTGCGGCGCGGCGAACAGGATGCCGGCGATGCGCGCTTCCGCGTCCAGGCGCAGCGCCGCCAGCGAGCCCGCCAGGCCCAGCGCGTGCTCCAGCGCCGGCTCGCCGGTGCCCAGGCGCTTGTCCGCGTACATGGAGACGGCGAAGTCGCAGGCGCGGCGCAGGCGCGCGGCTTCGGGCTCGGCGAGGCCGGCCGAAATCGAATCCAGCACCGGTTCGACCGGATCGAACTGATCGACCTGATCGCCCTGGCCGACCTGGCCGACCTTGGCCGGCTGCGCCACCTTGTCCATGCGGGGATTATATCGCCGCCCCGCCAAGACTAACCGTGAGCAAACGCAAATCGGCGATAATCTTAGAGGCCATTTCAGAGTTGGCGCGATGGCCCCCAATTCAGGGCAGCACGAGGGGAGGTATCCCCTCGTTTTGTAATATGCTTTTAATATGACGGGCATGTTCAAATCCTGGCAGCGCAAACGCGTGCTGCGCCGCATCGAGCTGGATCCGGCGCTGTGGCGGCACGTCACCCGCGGCCTGCCCTTCCTGCGCGGCTTGCCGCCCGAGGAAATGCAGCGGCTGCAGGATCTGAGCGTGTTGTTCCTGGACGAGAAGGAAATGCATGGCGCGCGCGGCTTCGTCCCGTCCGATGCGGTGCGCCTTTCGATCGCGGTGCAGGCCTGCCTGCCTATCCTGAATCTCGGCCTGGATGCCTATTCGGGCTGGGTCGGCATCGTGATCTATCCGGGCGAGTTCCGCGTGCGGCGCGAGGAGATGGACCCGGCCGGGGTGGTGCACGAATACGAGGACGAGCTATCGGGCGAGGCCTGGTCCGGCGGGCCGGTGATCCTGTCCTGGCAGGACGTCAACCTGGGCGAGGCCGGCTACAACGTGGTGATCCACGAATTCGCGCACAAGCTGCACATGAGCCGCGGCGACATGGACGATTTTCCGCAGCCGCACGCACGCATGGACCGCGAAAAATGGCTGGACGCATGGGATAGCGCCTACGACGCGTTCTGCGACCAGGTCGACCGCGGCGTCGAAACCGTGATCGACCCCTACGCGAGCGAGCAGCCGGCCGAATTCTTCGCCGTGCTGTCCGAGGTCTTCTTCACCCTGCCCCAGGCGGTGCGCTCGATTTATCCCGCGCTGTACGCGCAGCTGGCGCTGTTCTACCGCCAGGATCCGGCGGCAAGACTGCCCGAGCCCAAAGCATGAGGCACAAATTGCAACGTTAACCACGATGCGCGGTTGCCTCAGGCGGCAGGCACCTCGTCCGTCCACACCTTGAAGCTCGTCAATGTGTTGGGCCCGAAGGTGTTGCTGATCGCCACATCGGATGCGTCGCGGCCGCGCGCGATCAGCACCCTGCCGATGCGCGGCGTGTTGTTGCGCGCGTCGAAGGTATACCAACGGCCGCCGAGGAAGGCTTCGAACCATGCGGCGAAATCCATCGGTCCGTACGGCGGCGGCACGCCGATGTCGCCCAGATAGCCGGTGCAATAACGCGCGGGGATATTCATGCAGCGGCAGAATGCGACGGCAAGGTGCGCATAATCGCGACAGACGCCGGTCTTGTCGTAGAAAGCCTCGAGCGCGGTCCGGGTCATGCGCGCATGCTGGTAGCCGAAGCTGATGTGTCGATGAACGTAGTCGCAGATCGCCTGAACACGGCCCCATCCCGTCGGAGCCTGCCCAAACAGGTTCCACGCCGTTTCGGACAGCCGGTCGGTCTCGCAATAGCGGCTGCCGAGCAGGAACTGCAGCGTCTCCTCGGGCAGGCTCTGAACCGGGAGCTGCTGCGCCTGCGGCGCGATTTCGTCAGGGGCTCCGCTATCGTTCACGATCGTATCAGCGGTGACGCGCGTGCGCCCCTGCGGCGCGACGATGCGGGTGCACCAGTTGCCGAACACGTCACGATAGGCCGCGACCGGAACCGGCGGATCAAACAGCAGATCGTCGCGACGCACCAGGTCGGACGCGCGCGTGAAGTGGACGTTCAGGTTGAAGATCATCGGCGTTGGCTGCGGACAATCGTAGATCATTTCAAAGCCGACGCGAATCTGCATTATGGGTCTCCGGTAATCGTCAGGTCAGGTCGCGCGTGCCCGGCGGCGTAGCTGGTGGAAATGGTACACCGCGCACCGGCTGTTGCAGGGCGAAAGTCTTGTCGGCCTCATGCGGCACATGCCGCGCGCAGCGAATCGATCAGCACGCGCCGCAGCGACGACCAGCGCCGTCCCGCGGCGAAGACGATGCCCTGGTTGATCTCCAGTTCGATTCCGACGTAGGCGCTGCGCGGGAAGCGCTGGCGCAGGTACGAGGTCAGCCCGTCCCCTTTGCCGGCATAGGGGTAGTTGCGGCGCACGCGCAGTGCCGGCGCAACAACCGCGAGCGCTGCCTTCCAGCGCGCGCACAGGGCCGCCTCCCCGCGCCGGCCGGGGTCATAGAGCAGGCCTACGTCCGCGGTCCGTGCCTTGCCGTCCAGCACCGGCGTGAAGCTGTGTGACGAAATGTGGATCACGCGCCGGCCGCGCAACACCGCATTGCGGACGAGACGCTCGACTTCGCCGCGATACGGGCCGTAGCATTGCGCGACGATCGCCGCGCGCACCGCTGCAGGCTCGCCGCGTGTCGCCGCCGAAAACAGCCGCGCATTACCGATCGAGCGATTGAGGTCGATCACCAGACGGCTGGTGGTCGCGGCCACCAGCGGCGCGCCCAGGGCCGTCGCCAGTGCCTTCGCCATGGTCAGCGCGCCCGGATCGTAGCCGCGATGGGAGTCGAGCCATGCGCTCTGCCCCGCAAACAGCGATCCATACGCCGCCGGTATCCGGTTGCCGCCGTGCTCACAGGTGATGAGAAAGGAATCGATCGCCGGCGCCTTTCGCCAGGTAGACGCTAAGAACCCGTTGCAAAATGAATTTTGCAACGGCCCAATTTGGGGAGCACTAGGAGAGATTCCCCGAGGGGATTTCCTTCGGGGCGTATTCCCTCATTTTGAAACAAACGCTAAGCCGCCGTGTCGCCTTGGGGAAGCTTATCGGCCGCCAGCGGTTCCACTTTGACCACAACGGAAAGTTTCTGCGTCGCGCCGCCCAGCACCACGCCGCTCAAGGGTGAAATATCGGAAAACTCCCGTCCCCAGCCCAGGGTGACGAACTCCAGATCGGCAAGTTTCCCGTTGGTCGGGTCGAACGCGACCCAGCCGAGGCCCGGACAATGCGCCGCCACCCAGGCGTGCGAGGCATCCGCGCCGGACAGGCGCTTCTTGCCTTCAGGCACGTAGTTGAGGACGTAACCGCTGACATAGCGCGCCGGCAGGCCGAGCGAGCGCAGGCAACTGAGCATCAGGTGGGCGAAATCCTGGCACACGCCGCGCTTGTGCTCGAGGACCTCGCGCACCTGCGTGGTCACGGTCGTCGCCTTTGGATCGTAGCTGAACTCGGCGTGGATGCGGCGCGTCAGTTCCAGCGCCGCTTCCAGCCAGGGGCGACCGGGGCTAAAGCTCTCGCGCGCATAGGCGCCCGACTCCGGCAGCACCGGCACCATGGGCGAAGCAAGGCGATACTGCTCCAGGTCGAGATCCGCCTGCGGGCTCCACACGCCGGGTGCCGCGAGCGCGTCTTCCCACGGCGGCGAATCCGCCGCGGCATCCGGGGCATGCGAGTCGACTTCGACTTCGGACTCGGCCGTCACGCGCAGCAGCTCGTGCGGCGTGTCGATCATGAAACGCACCACGCCGTTGCCGAAATAGTCGGTTCCCTCGGCGCGCTCGGACGGATTCGGCTCGATGTCGAGCCGGTGGTAGTTCACCCTTTGCCAGGTCGTATCGCGCGCCTTCAAGTGCGCGAGCTGATGCGCGCTCGTCACCTTGGCCGAATAGACGTAGGAGGTTTCGTGGGTAACGCGATACCTGGCAGGTGCGCCCATGACGCGCCTACATGCCCAGCGTCGCCCAGACATTGGTCTGCGCGTGATTGAAGAAGCGGTGCGACAGCCCGTCGCTCAGCGCAAACGCGGCCGAGCGCAGCAGGTTTACCGTATTGTGCAGATGAACGTTCTCCGGCTGCAGGTCGCGCGCCGGATCCAGCCCATCCAGCGCCTCGATGCAGGGCCGCAGCAGTTCGCTGCCGCAAGGGCCGTAGGCATCTTCCAGTTTCTTGAGGTAGGAATAGATGCCGTTCGCCTGATAGCGCACCGAGCGCGGATTGGCGCCGTCGAGAATCAGCAAATCGAGAACCGGCAGCCATTCCGGCCGCGCCATGTAACGCGTGCGATAGGTGACGATGGAATCGGTCAGCCGCAGCAGCCAGGTGAGCCCGTGGGCACGCCCATGCTGCAGCGCGATCTGCAGCACCAGGCACTGGAACGCGAGGCGCTCCAGGCGCCGCCCGATTGACAGGAAGCGCCAGCCGTCGTCGCGCGTCATTCCATCCATGGCAAACCCGGACAGGGTCATCAGGCCGGTTATGGTGCGATCCAGCCAATTGAGCGCATCGGGCAGGGAGGCTTCCTTGCCGAAAAGCGGATCTTTTACCAGCGAGTTGATGGTGCGCCAGTTGTCCATGGACATGCGGTCGCGCAGATTGAATGCCACCTGCTCCAGGTTGCGCAGATTGGCGGGCAGTCCGAATACATTCTTTTCCTGCGTTGCAGCTGAGAGCAAAGCCACCTCGGCATCCTCCTCCTCGGCATCGATCAGGCTGAATGCGCGCGCCAGCGCCAGCACCGGCTCGAACGCGTCCTCGTCATCGTCGCTGTCGAGAATCTGGTTCAGCGCCAGACGCAGCAGGCGCGCCGAGTCGTCGCAGCGCTCGGCGTAGCGGCCGAACCAGAACAGGGTTTCGGCAACGCGCGACGGAATCCCCGCGCCGGAATGCACCAGATCATTCGCGGTCACCGTGTTGTGCAACAGCGTGAAGCTCGCGTCCACCGATCCATCAGAGGTCACCCAGGTATCCTTGGAGCCGCCGCCGCGCTGCGCCGACACCACCCGCTGATCCGCGCCGCTGGCGACCCGGGTCAACCCGCCGGGCATCACCACGTATCCGTTGGGCGAGCGCACGGCGAACACGCGCAGTCCGATGCCGCGCGCGGCGATGCGATAAGTGTCGGCGCGCGAGAGTACCGGCGCCTGCGACACATGCACGAACTCCTGCGCGATATAGCGCTCCGGCTGCTGCTTCAGCTCCTGCGCCAGCGCCTCCAGACCCGCCGCATCCAGGTCCTCGCCGAATACGGGGGTAAACTTGAAGCCCGGGTCGGCCGATTTGAACACCAGATGTTTTGCCTGTTCGAGCGCGTCGGCCATCGCGGCGGGCTCGCCGCACCACCAGGTCGCGATCGAGGGCAGGCGCAGCGCCTCGCCGGTGAGATGCTCGCACAGGCTCGGCAGAAAGCCGAGCAGCGCGCCCGATTCGATGATCCCCGAGCCCAGCGCATTGGCGATCAGCACGCTGCCGCGCCGGGCGCAGTCGGTCAGGCCGGCCACGCCGAGCGCCGAGTCGCTGCGCAGCTCCAGCGGATCGCAATAGGCATCGTCCTGGCGCCGCAGAATGGCATGCACGCGCTTGAGGCCGCCTATGGTCTTCAGCCACACGCGCCCGCCCTTTACCG
>JAAOZY010000018.1 GCA_012274205.1 Betaproteobacteria bacterium | reverse complement strand
TTGTCGGCAAGAACAAACGCATCCTGGCGCCGTTCGATAGTGCAATGCATGCGCGAAGCTCTGCTGGTGGCGATGACGAGACTGCAGTCGGCGGCGCGCCCTATGCTGATCGAATCGTTGTCGCGCCGGCGAATGATTTCCTGCTCGCGGAATTTCAGGCGCAGCTCGAGCGGCTTTTGTTCGGCGCTGGTGCGCGCGCTCGCGAACATGGTCACATCGTCCGCCTGGCGCCAGATGAGCTCGCACAGTTCGACCTCATCGACCTTGCCCTTGACATGAATCGCGTACAGCGGCCGCTTGAAACTGCGGAATGCCGGTCCGAGCAGGTCCGCGGATTCGCGCGAGGTGATGATCTGGCCTTTTCCTGCCTGTTCCACCAGGCGCGCAGCGAGGTTTACGGTATCGCCGAAGATGTCGTTGTCCTGCTGTATGACCGGCCCATGGTGAAATCCGATTCGAATGCCGAGCCTGGTTTCCTTCACCGGTGCCAGAGCGTCGATTGCAGACTGCATGCCGCTGGCAGCGATGCCGGCAGCATCCGGGGTCGAAAACACCGCCATGATTTCGTCACCGATGGTTTTCACCACGCGCCCGCCCGAGGATTCCGTCGTTCGGTGCATCTGTTCGATGCACTTTGCGATCGCCTGCACGGCAACGATGTCGCCTTCGGACTCGTACAGTTTCGTGCTGTCGCATACGTCGGCGAACAGAACAGTAACCTGTCTAGGCTGTACCATGGCCTTCCATATTCGCCGAATCCCGCGGGAGTGAATTAAGGCCCCGCAGCACTGTTCAGAACATCGCGCAGATGACCCATCGACCAAACCGGGGAATAGTCTACCCCGCGGGCGTAGCTGTCGCAAAAGATACGGTGCGTTTGATGCGCGGAGCGACGCTGCCTGGCCCCCTGCTTTGGGTGCCTGGGGGAGGCGAATTGTACCCCGGGATCGGATCGAAACTGTAATATGAATATCAAGCCGGCCTCGTCACAGCGAAACACTGGACCCGTCCGGTTACAATTTCATTTTCCCCAATCTGGCGCAGTCCGGGTCTCCGCATCATGACCGACCAACACTACGACGTCGTCGTGATCGGCGGCGGCAATGCCGCGCTGTGCGCCGCGTTGTGCGCGCGCGAAGCCGGCGCCAGCGTGCTGTTGCTGGAAGCGGCCCCGCGCGCCTGGCGCGGCGGCAATTCGCAGCACACGCGCAACCTGCGTTGCATGCACGACGCGCCGCAGGACGTGCTCACCGAGGCCTACCCCGAAGAAGAATACTGGCAGGACCTGAAGAAAGTCACCGGCGGGCTCACCGACGAGACCCTCGCGCGGCTCGCCATCCGCGATTCCGCCCACTGCCGCGAGTGGATGCGCCGTCACGGCGCGCACTTCCAGCCCCCGCTTTCCGGCACCCTGCAGCTTTCGCGCACCAACGCCTTCTTCCTCGGCGGCGGCAAGGCGCTGCTCAATGCCTACTACCGCAGCGCCGGGCAGCTTGGCGTGCACATCCGCTACGAAGCGCCGGTGGACCGGCTGGAACTCGATCACGGCCGCTTCGTCGCAGCGTATGTCGGCGGAGAGCGCATCGAGGCCAAAGCCTGCGTGGTCGCGAGCGGCGGCTTCGAATCTAACCGCGACTGGATGCGCGCGGCCTGGGGCCAGATCAAGGGCGAATGGGTGGCGGACAATTTCCTCATACGCGGCACGCGCTTCAACATGGGCGTGCTGCTCCGGTTTCTGATCGACGCCGGCGCCGAAGCCGTCGGCGATCCGACGCAGAGCCATGCAGTGGCCATCGATGCGCGCGCGCCGCTGTATGACGGCGGCATCTGCACCCGCGTGGACAGCGTGTCCCTGGGCATCGTCGTCAACCGGCAGGCCGGGCGCTTTTACGACGAAGGCGAAGACTTCTGGCCCAAGCGCTATGCCATCTGGGGCCGGCTGGTGGCGCAGCAGCCCGGTCAGATCGCCTATTCGGTGATCGATGCCAAGGCGATAGGGCGCTTCATGCCGCCAGTGTTCCCCGGCGTGAAGGCGCAATCGCTGCCCGAACTCGCGCGCGCGCTTGGCCTCGACGCAGCGGCGCTGCAGCGCACCGTCGCCGAATACAACACGGCCTGCCGCCCCGGCACGTTCGATCACACCGTGCTCGATGACTGTGCCACGACCGGGCTCACGCCGCCGAAATCGCATTGGGCGCGTCCGCTCGACACCGCGCCTTATTACGCCTATCCCCTGCGGCCGGGTATCACCTTCACCTACCTTGGGCTAAAGGTCGACGCGCAGGCCGCTGTGCATTTCGCCGGCCGGCCCAGTCTCAATCTCTACGCCGCCGGCGAGATCATGGCAGGCAATGTGCTCGGCAAGGGCTATACCGCCGGCGTCGGCATGACCATAGGCACCGCCTTCGGGCGCATCGCCGGCACGCAGGCGGCCGCCGCGGCTATTAAGGGAAAAGCGCGTGCAAGCGCCTGACACTCCGGCGCGCGCAGCCGCAACGGCGATCGACGCCGCCGCCACCGAGGCGGCGCGCCAGCTGCAAATCTGCAACGCCTGCCGCTATTGCGAAGGCTTTTGCGCGGTGTTCCCGGCAATGACGCGCCGGCTCGAATTCGGCAAGGCGGAGGTCGATTACCTGGCCAACCTGTGCCATAACTGCGGCGCCTGCCTGCATGCCTGCCAATACGCGCCGCCGCACGAGTTCGCGGTCAACGTGCCGCAGGCCATGGCCAGGCTGCGCCTGCAGACCTACTCGG
>JAAOZY010000116.1 GCA_012274205.1 Betaproteobacteria bacterium | reverse complement strand
GAGCCGGTGGCATAGCCGCGGCCGGTGGTACCAGCGGTGCAAGCGGCAAGGCCGGAGGTGGAACCCGTGGCGGAAGTGGCCCGACGGTAGCGCAGGCTGGTGGCGCGGGCGGCCCCGGACTTATCCGGCTGACCATGTCCCAGGCGACGCCGGTAGCGGCAGCTCCCGCTCCTGCGCCTGTGATGGGCTTCACGTCCAAAGACGTGGTGGCACCGGCACGCGCGGCCAGGAAAGACCGCAACTAGGATCGCAGGCTTGGCCTGCACCTAGGCAAGGCCGGCAGCGTGCGCCAGCGGCTGCTGGCGCTTTTCTCGGAGACGTCCTGCCGCTTCGACCTCTGCATACGCAAGGGGCGAAGCGGCAGGTGTTTGAGCAAACGCATATTCCGTACGCGAGGACGTGGATGGCCGCCAGCACAAACGGGACCATGACACGCTCCGCTGCCGCCTCACCTGAGCCGGTGCGCCCGGGCCGCGCGCCCTGCGGGGATTTCATCGTGTCCAGGCTGTGCGTCGTGACCGCAGTGCTGACGCTCGCTCTGCTTGCCGGGGGTGTCGCTGCAGCGGAAGCGAGCGCGCAGCCGCAGTCCGCTGGCGGCGCATCGCCTGATGTGCATAGCGCGCCGGCCAGTTCCGCGCCGGTGCCACAGGCTGCCAATGCCGGACCTCGGCAGCGGGCCGACTTCGGCCGCGAGCGTGCTTCGCGCGACGCGCGCCAGATAGCCGACTGGATCGTCGATTCGGCCGACAACAAGAACCTGCCTTTCGTGGTCGTCGACAAGCTTGACGCAAGAATTTTTGTATTCGACGCAAGCGGGCATATCCGCGGGGCGGGTCCCGCGCTGCTCGGCCTGGCGCGTGGCGACGAAACCGTCCCCGGTATCGGCGACCGGTCGTACGCCGACATGCCCCCCGCAACCCGCACCACGCCCGCAGGCCGGTTCGTGGCGGCGCTGGGCATGAATACACGCGGCGAGGACGTGGTGTGGGTGGACTACGAAGCTGCGGTTGATATCCACCGGGTGGTTACGAATCATCCCAAGGATCGTCGCCTCGAGCGCCTGGCCACCCCGACAACGAAGGACAACCGGATTTCCTACGGTTGCATCAATGTGCCGAAACGCTTCTACGAGAAGGTGGTTGCCCCGGCGTTTGCCGGCACCAATGGAATCGTCTACGTGCTGCCTGAAACCCACTCCGTGCGTGAATTCTTCGGCGCCTACGACGTCGATGCGCGGCCGGGTCCGGACCGCGCGCGCAGCGCGGACGCGCAGCACTAAGGGGCTTTTTCAGCGTTACCGAAATGGTCCCTGATTTAGGGGAGTACGAGGGGAGGTCCCCCAAGGGGACTTCCTTCGGGGCGTATCCCCTCGTATTGAAATAAGCTCTAAGAATCCACTCTAAATCAGCGCGGCCGGCCGAAGGTCTGCGTCCAGTACACGCCCATCCTGCTCTTCGCTTCGACCGCAAACGCGACGCCCATTTCCGTAAACGCCGGGTTCATCAGGTTTGCGCAATGCTCCGGGCTGTTCAACCAGGCCGCCATCGCGTCCTCGGGTCTCATTTGTCCGGCAGCGATGTTCTCGCCGGTGGCGAGGTATCGGTAGCCCGCGCGTTCGACCCGCTCGCCCGGACTGGACCCGTCGCGGCCGCTGTGGCTGAAGTAGTCGTAGTGCGCCATTTCCCCGGCGTGAAGCCGCGCGGATTCGGCCAGCGCATCGTTCCAGCGCAAAGGCGGCGCCGCATTGAACGCTTTGCTGCCACAGTCGCGCGGCGTGGCGCGTGCGTGGTTGACGAGTTCCAGCAGGCGCAGCCCCGCCGCCTGCTCCGACACCTCCACCGCCGGCGCAAACGGCGCCGCCATCACGATCCAGATCTGGCGCGCGTCCTGGAAAATGCCGATTTCGGTCACCGCGGCGTCCTGCAATTTCTCGCAGTAGCCTCGTTTTGCCAGAGCCGCTAGCACCTGCGCGCCGACCCCCTCGCCCTTGAACCAAAGGGCGCTGGAACGCGTTGCTCGGTACCCGGCCGCCTTCAGGCTGCGCTGCATTTCATTTCCGCGCGCAAGATCTCCGGCAACGCGCTCGAGCGCAGCCTGCGGCTGCAGCGGAGGCAATTGCTTCCCGGCAAGGCAATCGCCCGCCCCGGCGCGCAGCCGGTTGATATTCGTGTAAAGGTTCCCCGCTGCTGCGTCCAAAGACAGGCCGAGGAAAAGCAGGCAGGCGAGCAATCGCCTGCGATCAGGCGTGCTCCTGCTATCGGCCCAAATCCTGGATCGCATCGACGACCATGCCGGTGCCAGCGGCAATCAGCAAAATGTCGCTGGCTACGCGCACGTAGCGATAGCCGCTCGGTGGCACGCCGATCTGCAGCACCAGCGGCTGCGGCACCTCGTAGTAGACCACTTCGCGCGGCAGCGGCCGCCCGACCTGCCATTTCTTCGCCTGCCCCGGGGGCATGCAGCCGTTGTGCTTCTTCGCCAATCCCGGCGGGCAGCGGCCGCCGCGGAATTGCTCGGTGTAGTACTCGCGCACGATCTCGCGATGCCGCTCCTCGAAGTGGCCGCGCTGCGCGCCCGCTGGTCCGTCGCGGCGCGATCTCGCGTCTTCATCACGCCGCTCGGCTTTTTGCGCGCCTCCTCTTTGTTCGTCGCGCTGTTCCGCGCGCCCGCCCTTGTCGCCCTTGCCGCCGCCCGCCCAGGAGGGTTTCTCCGCCATCAGCGGGCCCGATGCGAGGATTCCGCCGATTGCAAGCAGCAACGCGCAATTCATTTTCAAGGCCAGGGGTTTCATTCGGATCTCCGCGTTACGTATGTACAAATTTCTGATGATAACTTGGGTAGGCTACTTCTCGATGCAGCGCGGGTCTGTGCGTCTGCGCACATTTGAAACTATTGCTTCGTGCGTGCG
>JAAOZY010000115.1 GCA_012274205.1 Betaproteobacteria bacterium | reverse complement strand
GGACGAGCACGGACAGATCGTCGAGACGCATTCGATTTCGGCGGGCCTGGACTACCCCGGGGTCGGGCCGGAGCACGCCTGGCTGAAGGACAGCGGACGCGCCGAGTACGTCACCATCACCGACGACGAAGCGCTCAAGGCGTTTCACGACCTGTGCCATTTCGAGGGCATCATCCCGGCGCTCGAATCCAGCCATGCGCTGGCGCACGCGGCAAAGATGGCCGCGGCCATGCCCAAGGACAAAGTCCTTCTGGTGAACCTTTCGGGCCGCGGCGACAAGGACATGCACACGGTCGCCGAGAAATCCGGGATCAAATTCTGATACCCAGGCAGATGAGCGCATTGCTCTACAACGAGGATGCCCTGACCGGGATCAGCCGCGTTGCCGACGCGTCCGTGGACCTGATCGTTGCGGATCCGCCCTATGGCCTGGGCAAGGATTACGGCAACGACTCCGATCGCCTGGGCGCAGATGCGTACCTGGCATGGAGCCGTCGCTGGATCGACGCGGTGCTGCCCAAGATGAAGGCAAATGGCAGCCTGTACGTGTTTCTCACCTGGCAGCGCAGCCCGGAAGTGTTCAGCTACATCAAGACCCGGCTCGACATGGTGAACGAAATCATCTGGGACCGCCGCGTGCCCAGCATGGGCGGCAGCACGCGCAAGTTCTCCTCAGTGCACGACAACATCGGGTTCTTCGTGAAATCGCGCGACTATCATTTCGACGTTGACGCGGTGCGCATTCCCTACGACGCCGAAACCAAGAAGGCGCGCTCGCGCTCCATCTTCGTGGGCAAGAAATGGCTGGAGGTCGGCTATAACCCGAAGGATGTGTGGAGCGTGTCGCGGCTGCATCGCCAGCATGCCGAGCGCGAAGACCACCCCACGCAAAAGCCGCTCGAGATCGTGGAGCGCATGGTGCGCGCGAGCTGCCCCGAAGGCGGTACCGTGCTCGACCCGTTCATGGGGAGCGGCACTACGGCGGTGGCGGCGGCGCGCCACCGGCGCAGCTTCATCGGTTTCGAGCTCAACCCGGACTATTTCGCCATCGTGCAAAAGCGCATTGCCGCAATCGTGAACGCCGACGCGCGCGCGCCGCGCGCCGCAGCCTTCCTTCCCTCGGTTTTGTAAGGACACCATGTCACGCATCCAGGCTACATTCGAAAAACTTGCCAAGAGCGGGCGCAAGGCGCTGATCCCGTTCGTCACTGCCGGCGATCCGGAGCCCGGCATCACCGTGCCTTTGATGCATGCGCTGGTCGGCGCCGGTGCGGACGTGATCGAGCTCGGCGTGCCGTTCTCCGATCCCATGGCCGACGGTCCTGTCATTCAGCGCGCCAGCGACCGTGCCCTGCGGCACGGCGTCGGCCTGGATCGGGTGCTCGCGTTCGTGCGCGAGTTTCGCTCGACCAACCAGTCGACGCCGGTGGTGTTGATGGGCTACGCCAATCCGATCGAGGCGATGGGCGCTGAGCGCTTTGTCGAAGAGGCGGCGCGCGCCGGCGTCGACGGCGCGCTGGTCGTCGACTATCCGCCGGAGGAATGCGGGTCCTTCGCCGCCTTGGTGCGCAGCCATGGAATGGATCTTATTTTTCTGCTCGCGCCTACCTCCAGCGACGCGCGCATCGCGTTGGTGGCCAAGCTCGCGAGCGGCTATCTGTATTACGTATCGCTCAAAGGTGTTACCGGCGCCGGCCACCTCGATCTTGCCGAAGTGGGGCGAAAGATTCCCCTCATCCGCCGCGAAAGCAAGCTGCCGGTTGGGGTCGGCTTCGGCATCCGCGACGCGGCCACGGCAAAGGCGGTGGCGCAGGTGGCCGATGCGGTGGTCATCGGCAGCGCCATCATCCAGCAGATGGAAGCAGCTCCGGCGGGGCAGCAGGTGCAGTCTGCGGGGAAGTTCATGCAGGGCATACGCGCAGCGCTGGATGAAAAATGAGCTGGCTGCAAAAACTGCTGCCGCCCAAGATGAAGCGCTCCATCGGCCCGAGCAAGCGGGCCGTGCCCGAGGGGCTGTGGATCAAGTGCGGATCCTGCGACGCGGTGCTTTATGCCACCGACCTGGAAAAGAACCTCAATGTCTGCCCCAAGTGCGGCTACCACAACCGGCTGTCGGCGCGCGCGCGCATCGACATGCTGCTCGATCCCGAAGGGCGCTTCGAGATCGGCGCCGAGGTGCAGCCGATCGACAGCCTCAAGTTCAAGGACAGCAAGCGCTATGTCGACCGTCTCGAGGACGCGCAGCGGGACACCGGGGAGAGCGACGCGCTGGTGGTCATGCAGGGCGCGATCAAGAATGTTCCACTGGTTGCCGCGGTGTTCGAATTCGAGTTCATGGGAGGTTCGATGGGCTCGGTGGTGGGGGAACGCTTCGTGCGCGGCGTGCAGGTGTGCATCGAGCAGGACCTGCCCTTCGTCTGCGTCACCGCCACCGGCGGCGCACGCATGCAGGAAGGCCTGCTGTCGCTGATGCAAATGGCCAAGACCACCGCCGCGCTGACCCAGCTCGCGGCGAAAAAGCTGCCCTTCATATCGGTGCTGACGGATCCGACCATGGGCGGTGTATCGGCAAGCTTCGCCATGCTCGGAGACGTGATCATTGCCGAGCCCAAGGCGCTCATCGGCTTTGCCGGACCGCGCGTGATCGAGCAGACCGTGCGCGAGAAACTGCCGGAAGGTTTTCAGCGCGCGGAGTTCCTGCTGGAAAAAGGGGCCATAGACATGATCGTCGACCGCCGCCAGATGCGCGACCGGCTGGCGCAGCTGATTACGCTGCTGCTGCGCATTGCGCCGGAAACTGCCTAGGGGCAATCCCGGTACTGCCGCAACGGCCGCCGGTCCCGCGCCCCATCCTGCTACGCATCCTCTCAAATTGAATTGATTTCCCAAGCCGTCCTTTCCCCGATGGAATTTCCAGCGTCCCGCGCGCGAGCGGCCCTGCGCCGCGGTATTCGCCCACTGCTTCGATCCGATTGCCCATGAACGATCCCCAGGATCTGGCCGGCTGGCTCGCCTATATCGAGCAGCAGCATCCGCAAACCATCGCGCTCGGGCTCGAGCGCGTCGCGCGTGTACGCGACGCAATGGGCCTTGCGCCCGCCGTGCCGGTTATCGCCATAGCGGGCACCAACGGCAAGGGATCCACCTGCGCCATGCTCGAAGCCATTCTCGGGGCGGCGGGATATCGAACTGGCCTGTATACTTCGCCGCATCTGCTGCGCTACAACGAACGCGTGCGCATCGCCGGCCGCGAGGCGGATGATGCGGCGCTGGCTGCGTCGTTTGCGCGGGTGGAAGCAGCGCGGCGGGCTCTCGCTGGCACCAGCCTGACGTATTTCGAATTCGGCACGCTTGCCGCGGTGGACCTGTTCCTGCGCGGCGGCGTCGACGTGCTGCTGCTCGAAGTGGGTATGGGCGGGCGCCTCGATGCAGTCAACGCGTTCGACTCCGATTGCGCCGTCGTGACCAGCATCGGCCTGGATCACATGGATTACCTGGGCGGCACGCGCGAGGCCATCGGTTTTGAGAAAGCGGGCATATTTCGCGCCGGCAAGCCGGCCGTGCTCGCTGACAGGTCGCCGCCGGCGTCGGTGCTCGCGCATGCGCAGGCGACAGGCGCTGTGTTGCTGCGCATAGGCGCGGATTTCGATTACGAGCGCGGGCGCGGCAACTGGTCCTTCCGCGGTCCGGCAGGCCGGTATTCCGGCTTGCCGGAGCCTGCGCTGCGCGGCGAGATCCAGCTGCAAAACGCGAGTGCGGCGCTGGCGGCGCTGGACGCGCTGAATCAGCGCCTGCCGGTTTCCGCAGACGCAATTCGCCGCGGCTTGACCGAGGTTCGACTGCATGGCCGCTTCGAGCTGCTGCCGGGACATCCGGCGCTGCTGCTGGACGTAGGGCACAATCCGCAGGCGGCGGCGGTGCTCGCGCAAAATCTGGAAGGCCTCCCGCCCTGTGCACGCACATCGGCCGTGTTCGGCATGATGCGCGACAAGGACATCGCCGGCGTGGTGAGCCTGCTGTCGAAACACATAGATCGCTGGTTCGTGTGCACGCTGCCGCCACCGCGCGGCGCGCTGGCATCCGAGCTGGCGCGGGTGCTGCGTCAGGCCGGCGCAGACGCAGTGCGCGAGTTTGAGAATCCGGCGCAGGCCTACATGGCCGCCTGCAGCGGGGCCGCCGAAAATGATAGAATTATCGTGTTTGGATCCTTTCACACCGTGGCGGATGTGATCGCCGCCCGGGAGCATTCATGACGTCCGTTTTCGCCCTGCGGGAACGGCGTTTGATTTGGTGCGGCATCAAGGGCAAAGGCAGGGGCGGGAATGACGATTTCCCGTTTCGGTCCCCGGTTTCGTATTGAACGCAAAGGCGTAGATGGCGGAAAGCGAAGAAGCCCTGCAG
>JAAOZY010000114.1 GCA_012274205.1 Betaproteobacteria bacterium | reverse complement strand
CTCCCAATCCAGCAGTCATGACCGGCCCCGGTACCAATACCTATCTTCTCGGTGCAGGGGGCGATATCGCCGTGATCGACCCCGGGCCGGCCATCGATGCCCACATCGAGGCAGTGATCAAAGCCGCCGGTGGGCGCATACGCTGGATTCTGGTTACGCATACCCACCTCGACCATTCGCCTGCGGCCGCATTGCTGCAGGCGAAGACCGGTGCGGAACTTCTGGGCATGCCGCCCCCGCCGTTCGAACGTCAGGACCAGAGCTTTCGCCCCGACCGCGTGCCTTTGCACGGCGAGCGCCTCGAGCTGGCCGGCTGCGTGCTGCGCGTGATCCATGCGCCGGGTCATGCCTCGAATCAATTGTGCTATTTGCTCGAGGACGAGAAGCTGCTGTTTACCGGCGACCACGTCATGCAGGGTTCGACCGTGGTCATCAATCCGCCCGATGGCGACATGCGCGTCTACCTCGATTCGCTGCGCCAGCTCCAGGGCGAGGACCTCACCTGGTTTGCGCCCGGTCACGGTTTTCTGATGGACAAGCCGCAGGAAGTGCTGGAGCGCCTGCTGCTTCACCGCCTCGCGCGCGAGAACAAGGTGCTCAGCGCGGTGCGCGCGGCGGGCGCGGCCACACTGGAGCAGCTGGTCCCCGCGGTCTACGATGACGTTTCGGCGCGCCTTTACCCTGTGGCGGGCAGGTCCCTGCTGGCGCATCTGATCAAGCTTAAGGATGAGGGCAGGCTGCGCGAGGCGCACGGCGCCTGGCGCCTGGTGTAAATCGCGCGGCCCTTGCCGCCGGGATATCGAATTCCTGTCTCGCCCAAGGACGGCTGCCGGTGAAGTAAATCGGCCGGAGTCCGCGGGTATTTGACCCATATCAAGGAAGCAGGCGGTCGCACCGATATTATTTGTGCGGGGACGCCTCGGCGTGCCGCAGGAACACGCTTACTGAAGGGGGCGAGACGCGCATGGATAATACGAATACCTACAATTACACGGTGGTCAGGCAGTTTGCCTTGATGACGGTGGTGTGGGGCATAGTCGGCATGACGGTGGGCGTGCTGATCGCGGCGCAGTTGCGCTGGCCCGGGCTCAATTTCGACACGCCCTGGCTCACCTACGGACGGCTGCGGCCGCTGCACACCAACGCCGTCATTTTTGCCTTCGGCGGTTCGGCGCTGTTCGCTACCTCGTATTACGTGGTGCAGCGCACCTGCCACGCGCGCCTGTTCGCCGGCGGCCTCGCGGCGTTCACCTTCTGGGGCTGGACCGCGGTGATCGTGCTGGCGGCGGTGACGCTTCCCCTGGGCTACACCAGCGGGAAGGAATACGCCGAACTGGAGTGGCCGATCGACATCCTGATCACCCTGGTCTGGGTCGCCTACGCCGTCGTGTTTTTCGGCACCATCGCCAAACGCAAGACGCCGCACATCTACGTGGCGAACTGGTTCTTCGGCGCTTTCATACTGACTATCGCGATATTGCACCTGGTCAACAGCGCGGAGGTCCCGGTGACCTTCTGGAAATCGTACTCGGCCTACGCCGGGGTGCAGGATGCCATGGTGCAATGGTGGTACGGGCACAATGCGGTGGGCTTCTTCCTCACCGCTGGCTTTCTCGGCATGATGTACTACTTCATTCCGAAACAGGCCGGCCGTCCGGTGTATTCCTACCGCCTGTCGGTGGTGCATTTCTGGGCGTTGATCTTCACCTATATGTGGGCCGGCCCGCATCATCTGCATTACACCGCGCTGCCCGACTGGGCGCAGTCCATCGGGATGGTGTTTTCGCTGATCCTGCTCGCGCCTTCCTGGGGCGGCATGATCAACGGCATGATGACGCTGTCCGGTGCGTGGCACAAACTGCGCTCGGATCCGATTCTCAAATTCCTGATTGTGTCGCTGTCCTTCTACGGCATGTCAACGTTCGAGGGTCCGATGATGTCGATCAAGACCGTGAACGCGCTGTCTCACTATACCGACTGGACCATAGGCCACGTCCATTCCGGCGCACTCGGCTGGGTCGGGCTGGTGACGATGGGCTCGATCTACTACCTGATTCCGCGCCTGTGGGGGCGCCGCGAGATGTACAGCGTGCCGCTGATCAACCTGCACTTCTGGATGGCCACCATAGGCATCGTGCTCTATATCGCGTCGATGTGGATTGCCGGCGTGATGCAGGGCCTGATGTGGCGGGCGGTCAGCACCGACGGCACGCTCACCTATACCTTCGTCGAGGGCGTCAAGGCGACCTATCCGTTTTACACCATACGGCTGCTGGGCGGTCTGCTGTACCTGTCCGGCATGTTCGTCATGGCCTACAACGTGTGGAAGACGGTAGCGGGTCAGCAGGCGGTGAATGCCGCCATTCCGGCAGTTGCCCCGGCGCACGCCTGAGCGGAGAGAAAAACCATGAATTTCAGTCACGAAACAATTGAAAAGAACAGTGCGCTGATGATCGTGCTGATCATTCTGGTGGTGGCGGTCGGCGGCCTGGTGGAAATCGTGCCGCTGTACTTTCAGAAATCCACGACCCAACCGGTGGCCGGCTTGAAGCCCTACACGCCGGTGCAACTTACCGGGCGCGATATCTACCAGCGCGAGGGCTGCTACAACTGCCATTCGCAGATGATCCGCCCGTTCCGCGCCGAGACCGAGCGCTATGGCCATTACTCCGTCGCCGGAGAATTCGTCTACGATCATCCGTTCCAGTGGGGCAGCAAGCGTACCGGACCGGACCTGCAGCGCGTCGGCGGCAAGTACAGCGACGACTGGCACCGCACCCACCTCAACAACCCGCGCGATCTGGTGCCGGAATCGAACATGCCTGGCTATCCGTGGCTGGCAAAAACACCGGCGAACAGCGAGGACATCGAAGCCAAGATGCGGGCCTTGCGCAGCGTGGGCGTGCCCTATACCGACGCGGATATCGCCGGGGCGCGCGTGCAATTGACCGGCAAGACCGAGCAGGACGCGCTGGTCGCTTATCTCCAGGTGCTCGGCACCGCCCTGAAGACGACGAGGTAGCCATGGACATCAACATGTTGCGATCGATCGTCACAGTGCTTGCGTTTGCGGTATTCATAGCCATCGTCCTGTGGGCTTACAGCGACCGCAGCAAAGCGGCGTTCGAACAGGCGGCGCGCCTGCCGTTTGACGAAGAGGATGAAGGGATCGGACACGGAGAGCGGAAATGAGCGACTTCACCGGCGGTTTCTGGAGCATCTACATCAGCATCATCACCATCGTGAGCATCATCGCCTGCGGCGTGCTGCTCCAGGCGATGAGCACGCGCAAAGTATCCGGGTCCCAGGTGGAAACCACCGGGCACGCCTGGGACGAGGATCTGGTCGAGTTGAACAATCCGCTGCCGCGCTGGTGGATCTGGCTGTTCTACATCACCATCGTGTTCAGCCTGGCCTACCTCGTGCTCTACCCCGGCCTGGGTACCTATGGCGGCTCCTATGGGTGGACGTCGAAGAAGCAATACGAGGAGGAGGTCGCAAAGGCAGAGGCACTGTCGGCGCCGATCTACGACAAGTTCGCCAAGGTGGAACTGAAGCAGCTGGCGGCGAATCCGGAGGCGATGGCGATCGGCCAGAAGTTGTTCCTGAATAACTGCGCGCAGTGCCATTCCTCGGACGCGCGCGGCGGCAAGGGCTATCCGAACTTGACCGACAAGGCCTGGATCTACGGCGGCGCGCCGGAGACGATAGAGCAGACCATTGCCAACGGGCGCAAGGGGATGATGCCGGCCTGGGGCGCGGTGCTGGGCGACGACGGCGTCAAGGACGTGGCCCATTACGTGATGTCGCTCAATGGCAGGACTTTCGATTCCCTGCGCGCGGCGCGCGGCAAGGAAAAATTCATGACGACCTGCGTTGCCTGTCACGGCCCCGAAGCCAAGGGCAATCCGGCGATAGGGGCGGAAGACCTGACCAAGCCCGATTTGCTGCATGGCGCGGACGAGCCCTCGCTCATGGAGACCATCAGCAAGGGCCGCACCAGCGTCATGCCGGCACAGAAGGAAGCGCTGGGCGAGGCCAGGGTGCACATACTCGCCGCCTATGTCTGGGGTCTGTCGAACACTCCGGCTGCGGCTGGGGCAGCAGCGCCGGCCAAGGCCAGTGGGCGGTGAGCGCCGCGGCGTGCCGCTGATCGCGGATTCGCCTGCACCCCGTAGTTCTGCGCAGGCGCCGGAATCCGGACGCTTGCGCCTGGCAAAAGGCGGGCAGTGGTGAACGACAGGCCGAATACGGACGAGCTGGGCGCGTCCACCGAAGTGGTGGAGCAGCCGCTCTACGAAGTGCGCAGGGAAATCTATATGCGCGCGGTGAGCGGCTGGTTCGCGCGCTGGCGCTGGGCGCTGGTGTTCCTGACGCAGCTCGTGTACTACGGCCTGCCCTGGCTGGGCTGGAACGGCCGTCAGGCCGTGCTGTTCGATCTGGTCGCGCGCAAGTTCTACATTTTCGGCCTCGTTTTCTGGCCGCAGGACTTCATCTACCTCACCGGGCTGCTGGTTGTTTCGGCGCTGTCGCTGTTCCTGTTCACCGCGGTGGCTGGCCGGTTGTGGTGCGGCTATGCCTGCCCGCAGACGGTGTACACCGAAATTTTCATGTGGATCGAGCGCAAGGTGGAAGGCGACCGCCTGGCGCGCATGCGGCTGGATCAGGCGCCGATGTCGCCGCGCAAGCTCGGCCTCAAGGCGGCAAAGCACGGCCTGTGGGTGGCGTTGTCGCTGTGGACGGGGTTTACCTTCGTCGGCTACTTTACGCCGATCCACCAGCTCGGCGCAGAAGTCGGCGCGCTCGCCGGCATGGGGGTGCCGGGTGCGGCGCCCGCGCTGGGGGCATGGGAGATCTTCTGGATTCTGTTTTACGGCTTCGCCACCTATGGCAACGCCGGCTGGATGCGCGAGCAGGTATGCAAATACATGTGCCCCTATGCGCGCTTCCAGAGCGCCATGTTCGACCCGGACACGCTGATCATCACCTACGACAGCGAGCGCGGCGAGCCGCGCGGGCCGCGCGCGCGCAAGCTCGATCCGAAATCGCTGGGCTTGGGGCATTGCGTGGACTGCGATATCTGCGTCCAGGTCTGCCCCACTGGAATCGACATCCGCAACGGCCTGCAATATGAGTGCATAGGCTGCGCTGCCTGCATCGACGGTTGCGACAAGGTGATGGCGCGCATGGGCTATCCCAAGGGCCTGATCCGCTACACCACCGAGAATGCGATGCAGCAGAAGCTGAGCGGCCGCCAGACCGTCGCGCGGGCGCTGCGGCCGCGCGTGCTCATCTACAGCGCAATCCTGTGCGCCATCATCATCGCCATCGGCGTGGCGCTCTACGCGCGCGTCTCGCTCAAGGTGGACGTGATACGCGACCGGGCGAGCCTGTCGCGCGAGATCGACGGCCGCTGGGTGGAAAATACCTACCAGCTGCAGATCATGAACACCGCGGAGGCGCCGCACCGGTTCGCCATCCGGGCAAGCGGCGCCGCCACGCTGCAGGTGGCGGACGCCGACGCGGTGGAGATACCCGGGGCGACCACGCGCATGGTGCCGGTGCGGCTGCGCGTCGAAAAAGGCAGCTTGCCGGCCGGATCGCACAGGATAGAATTCGAAGTTGTCGCGACCGACAATCCGGAGCTTGTTGCACATGAGCGTTCGATATTCCTGGTGAGATGAGGTGCAGATGAATCCGAACCACGCGCGCGCGCAGCCCTGGTACCGAGAGCCTTGGCCGTGGATCCTGATGGCCGGTCCCGCGCTGGTGGTGGTAGCGGCATGCTATACGGCCTGGCTTGCAGTACGCAGCGACGACGGTCTGGTGGTGGACGACTACTACAAGCAGGGCCTGGCCATCAACCAGACCCTTGGACGCAGCCAGGCAGCCGAGCGCCTGGGCATTACGGCGGATGTGCGCCTCATCGAGGGCCGGGTGCAGGTGCGCCTCGGCGCCGTGCGCAGCGGCTCGCTGACGCTGTTGTTCGCGCATCCGACGCTGGCCGGCATGGACCAGATGGTGAAGCTGAGCCTGGTCCAGCCTGGCGTCTACGAGGGGCAGCTGCTGCCGCTGCGATCCGGACGCTGGCATGTGGTGCTGGAGCAGCGGGACTGGAGGCTGACCGGCGACTGGATGCTGCCGGCGCAGGATGCGTTGGCGCTGGGCGGAAACACGCCGCCGTCAGTGGGCGAGGAGTACTGGAAGGAGGGCAGGCGATGACGCGCAGACTGATATGGATACTCTGGCCGGCGTTTCTGGTCGCGGGCATTGCCGAAGGCATCACCTTCACCTTGTTCGACCCGCGCGACCTGCAGGTTTTCGGGCAGCCGGTGGAATTGGGACGGACCGCCGTCTATACCATGGGTTTTTTTCTGTTCTGGGCGTTTGCTGCGGCGTCAAGTGCGCTAACCTGTTTCCTGCAGCGCTCGCCGTTCGAAATAAACCGCTGTCCGCTGCCGCAGCAGACAAGGCCCGAAGGCTGTCCCAGGCGCGGCGAGCCCGGCGGCTGCAGCTGACCAATTCCGCCTTCCCGTTGCAGCGTGAAACTGCGGCGGGTCGATCGGGGCGGGCACCGGGGGATGCTTTCCCCCGCGTCTGAAACAGTTACGAGGGGACATCATGTTCAAGAACATATTGATACCGACCGACGGCTCAAAATTGTCGGCGAAGGCGGTCAAGTCCGGCGTGGCGTTTGCCAAGAGCATCAAGGCCTCGGTCACCGGCTGCTATGTAGTCGAACCGTTCCAGCCCTACTATTTCGGCGACTACATTCCGCCGGACATGCCCACGCCGAAGGAATTCGAGGCGCGCGCGCGCGAGGCTGGCGAAAAATACCTGGAAAAGATCGCGGCTGCGGCACGCGCAGCGGGGCTGAAATATCGTGGCTCGGTGGTGATGGCGGATACACCCTTTGCGGGCATCATCGACGCAGCGCGGAAAGGAAAATGCGACCTGATATTCATGGCCTCGCACGGGCGCAGCGGCCTGTCTGGAATTCTGCTGGGGAGCGAAACCCACAAGGTGCTGACCCACAGCAAGATTCCGGTGCTGGTGTATCGCTGACGGCCGGCGCGGAACCGCGCGGGATTTGGCAGAAACGCGCGGAGGCTGTGCCCCGGGCAGGGCCGACCGCTGCTAGGCCGGGTCGCGGCCCAGCACGTTCTTCAGCCCCGCGCTGTCGAGAATGCGTATGTTCTTCTGCTGCACGCCTATCAGGCCGTCCTCCTGGAACTTGGAGAACGTGCGGCTCACGGTTTCCAGCTTCAGCCCGAGATAGCTGCCGATCTCCTCGCGCGTCATGCGCAAATTGAATTCCGAGGCGGAATAGCCGCGTGAAGTGAAGCGCTGCGACAGATTGAGCAGGAATGCGGCGAGCCGCTCTTCCGCGCGCATGCTGCCCAGCAGCAGCATCACGCCGTGCTCGCGCACGATTTCGCGGCTCATGACCTTGTGGAAATGCTGCTGCAGCACGTACATTTCGCGCGACAGCTCCTCCAGCCGGCCATAGGGAATCACGCATACCTCGCTGTCCTCGAGCGCGACGGCGTTGCAGGAATGCTGATCCGATCCGATCCCGTCCATGCCCAGCATGTCGCCGGCCATGTGGAAGCCGGTGACCTGATCGCGGCCGTCCTCCATGACCAGGGTGGTCTTGAAGAAACCGCTGCGTACGGCGTAGAGGGAGCCGAATTTCTCTTCGGAGCGGTACACGCTGTCGCCGCGCTTGACCCGCTTGCGCGTATAGACCAGCTGGTCCAGCTTGTCCATTTCGTCCTGGCTCAGGCCGATCGGCAAGCACATCTCGCGCAGACTGCAGTTGGAACAGGCGCTTTTCAGGGCGCGAATGTCTATGACCCGGGCCAGCTTGGGAGCGTTCATGCCTGGTGCGCGCAAGGGAGAATTGGTTTGATCCACATCAACATTCCCATCTTGGATTTGGGCAGACTTCACCGATGAACGTCAGAGCTTTGCGCATGAATCCGTCCCAGAACAACCTACAGGTTGACGCCGGACTACTCAGAAAATTCAACGTCAGCGGTCCACGCTACACGTCCTATCCTACCGCAGATCGCTTTGTCGAGGCCTTCGACGAGGCCGCTTATCGCAGCTGGCTTGCAAAACGCAACGTGGGCGGGATGACCAGATCGCTCGCATTATACGTCCACTTGCCTTTTTGCGACACCATCTGCTATTACTGCGGTTGCAACAAGATTGTAACCAAGGACCATGGACGTTCGGCTAAGTACTTGAAGTACCTGGGCCGGGAGATTCGCATGCAAAGCGCGGAACTGGGCGGCCGGCGGCGCGTGACGCAGATGCACTGGGGCGGGGGCACGCCGACCTTCCTGAGCGAGGCCGAGCTCACGGAATTGATGCAGATGCTGCGCGAAAGCTTCGAACTGGATCCTCACGGCGAATATTCGATAGAAGTCGATCCGCGCAAGGTCGGAGCGGAAAAAGTGGCGCTGCTGGGCGCGCTGGGCATGAACCGCATCAGCGTCGGCGTGCAGGACTTCAATCCGGAGGTGCAGCGCGCGGTGAACCGCATTCAGAGCGTGGAGGAAACCGTCGCCGTGATCGACGCGGCGCGCAAGAACGGCTTCAAGTCGGTCAACATCGACCTGATCTACGGGCTGCCCAAACAGACGCTGGACGGCTTCGCCGCCACCCTGGATCAGGTAATCGCGTGCTCGCCGGACCGCATTGCGCTCTACAATTACGCGCACCTGCCGGCGGTGTTCAAGCCGCAGCGGCGCATTATGGATGCCGACATGCCGCAGCCGGAGGTAAAGCTGCAGCTCATGATCAGTGCGATCGAGACGCTGCTCGAAGCGGGCTACGTATATATCGGCATGGACCATTTCTCCAAACCGGACGACGATCTCGCGGTGGCGCAGCGCCAGGGCCGGCTGTACCGCAATTTCCAGGGCTACTCGACCTATGGCGACTGCGACCTGATCGGCCTGGGCGTTTCATCGATCGGCAAGATCGGCCCGACCTACAGCCAGAACGTGCGCACGCTGGAGGAGTACTACGACCGCCTCGACAACGGCCTGCTGCCGGTGATGCGCGGCATCGAAGTCACTGCGGACGACCTGGTGCGGCGCGCGGTGATCCAGGCGCTGTCCTGCCATTTCGAGTTGTCGATGGAAGCGATCGGAATAGCGCATCTGATAGATTTCCCCGCCTATTTCGCGGCCGAACTGGCGGAGTTGCGCGAGTACGCAAACGACGGGCTGGTGGAAATCGACGGCGACTGGATTGTCGTCACCCCCCGTGGGCGCCTGCTCGTGCGCATCCTGTGCATGGTGTTCGACAAATACCTGCGGCAGGCGAGCCGGCGCGCGAGTTATTCCAAGGTTATCTAGGCCATGGATGAGCGGTTCGCAGCCGCCTTCCTGATAGGGCTTCTGGGCGGAGTCCATTGCGTCGGCATGTGCGGCGGCATTGTCGGCGCGCTCGCGGTGCAGACGCCACAGCGCCCGCGCGCCTGGAACCTGCACCTGTCCTACAACGCCGGCCGCATCGCCAGCTATGGCGCTGCCGGGGCGATCACGGGCCTGATCGGCGGCACCGGGCTGCTATTCAACCGCATCCTGCCGATGCAAATGCTGCTCTATGTGCTCGCCAATCTGGTGCTGGTGAGCCTGGG
>JAAOZY010000113.1 GCA_012274205.1 Betaproteobacteria bacterium | reverse complement strand
TCCTGATTGAATGTGCCGCCATATTAGTCGAAAACTGGCGGATGCTCGCGGCGGGCGCGATGGGCAAGACCGTGGATTACTATTTTTCACCGATATCACCCTGGACCTACCTCGGACACACGCGTTTCGCCGCGATGGCGCAGCGCCATGGCGCCGTCGTCAGGGTAAAGCCGGCCGACTTCGGCAAGATCTTCCCGGTGTCGGGCGGCCTGCCACTGCCCAAGCGCGCGCCGCAGCGCCAGGCCTACCGGCTGGTCGAGCTGAAGCGCTTCAGCCAGCATCTGGGCGTGCCGCTCAACTTGCAGCCCAAGTTTTTCCCCGCGCCCGGGGACCTAGCGGCGCAATTCATCGTCGCCGCAGGGCGCGCCGGCGGCAGCGATGCGGCAATGCGGCTTGCCGGGGCGATACAGCGCGCCTGCTGGGCCGAGGAGCGCAATATTGCCGACGCGGACACCCTTGCCGCGCTGTGCCAGGAGCAGGGCATGAACGCTGCGGAGCTGGATGCCGCGGCGCAGTCGGATGCGGTGAAGGCGGAATACGCGGCGAATACGCAGGAGGCGATCGAACGCAATGTGTTCGGCGCGCCCAGCTATGTCGTCGACGGCGAGATATTCTGGGGGCAGGACCGGCTCGACTTCGTCGAACGCGCGCTGGCCGCATAGCGCCGCCGGCGCGGCCCCGGCCGGCATGCACTGCGCGCAATCATGAGCGCCAAGGCGAAGAAATGGTTCCTGCCGCGCCGCGCCAGCGTCGAGGTGAGCGAGGAGGACGGCGTGCGCTCCCTGCACCTGGGGGGCGACGCGATCCAGAGTTCGATGCGGCTGGACCGCCCGGACGAACTCGCGCTCGACTACACGCGCGCGATGATGGCCTTCCTGCTGTTCCAGCCGCAGCCGGCCGAAGTCCTCATGATCGGGCTGGGCGGCGGCTCCATGGCGCGCTATATTCACCAGCGCATGCCGGGAACGCGCACCACGGTGGTCGAGATCAACGCCAAAGTGCTGGTGGCGGCGCGCAGCATGTTCGACTTTCCCGCCGACGACGCACGGCTCAAAGTAGAGATTGCCGACGGCGCCGACTACCTGAACGCATGGCCGGAGTCGGCCGACGTGCTGCTGGTGGACGGCTTCGACGACGGCCGGCAGCCCGCCGCGCTGTGCAGCCAGGCCTTCTACGACAGCGCCTGCGCCGCCCTGCGCCCCGGCGGCGTGATGGTGGTGAACTTCATGGCGCAGGAAAAGAAACTCGACGTATTTCTGCAGCGCATCGAGGCGAGCTTCGACGGCCGCGTGATCTGTCTGCATGCGAGCGACCGCGTCAACCGGATCGCATTCGCCTTCAGGCAGCAGGCGCGCGAAATCGCCTGGGCCGAACTGAGAAAGCGCGCGATCGCGCTGGGCAAGATCCACGACCTGCCGCTGAAGGGTTTCGTCGGCGGGCTGAAGGAACTTAACGCCCATACACAGGCGAAACTCAGGCTGCGCGCGGCGGACTGAACACCTGCATGGACTAAGCTGCCGGCCCCCAAATTGGCGGCAAGCAGCCAAAACCAGACGGTGGCGATTCTTCTGCAAAGTTGAAATTCGCGAATGCTGTTTTCATTTCTCGGTTGTGCATTGGCCAGCGCAAGCCGCGCGCGATGGACAATGCCGGCCGCGTGGCGACACACTCGTTAATGTGTCTTGTCGTGAGTGTCGATTTGGGAACTGCAAAAAACAAGAATCCTTGGCGAAAAAAGCCAAAGATCGTTTTGAGGGACACTCGAATTACTTTGTGGTTACGGTGGTGGTTGTCTGATTGTTGTCGTTTGACGTGGATGCAGCAACCGCAATTGCGGCAACCGCCACGGCAGCGGCAATCATGCCGGCTGTAATCCCGCCGGCGGATGCGGCCGTAGCAGCGCCGGCACCGCCCGCCCCACCAGAACCTGCAGCACCCTGCTGCGTTTGCGCCAACGCACTGCCTGCAACAAATAGGGATGTAACAATAATAGCGAGCGATTTCCTCATGTTTCTCTCCTGTGTTTGCCTAGCCAAGAATCGAATGAAACGGGCGACTCCAATGAGTATTGGATCACCGCGATTCACTTAATAATCGGAACGGCCGGGCCGTTCAGTGCTCTAGCACACATACGTCGAAGGTTCTTGCGCTGTGGTACCGTCCCTCTCAGCCAGGTGCATCTCCCTGTAGGGTGTATCTTGGTTAGGCGGGTCTGATATAGAGCGTACCAGACCCGCCGTTCTCGGCTGACACCGTCAGGCAGCGCCAACTGCCGGACTGTCGGCAGAAGCAAACGCAGAAGATTGGCATACAACGTCCGCCTGAGCCAAGCTGGATCAGACAGCCGGACCAGCCGTAATAATTATTTCTCTAAGTTCCATCTGACAGGCGTTGCTTGAAAAATCGAGCACCGCCTTGTTGATGCGGGAGGGCGCGCCGTCAATACACCGGGCTAAAGCCCAAGGTGCGACTTGATATCCGGCTTGCGTCCTCAGCGCCCCAGGGCTTCGCGGATATGCCGCACCAGCGCCGCCGGACTTTCGGCCGCATCCAGCTGCAGCGCGTCCAGCGGGCGTTCGAGGATGGCGAACTGCGAATCCAGCAGCGCAGGATTCATGTAGTGGCCCTGGCGCGCTGCCAGGCGCGCGCGTATGGTTTCACGTTCGCCGTCGAGAAGTACGAAGCGCGCAACGGCGCAACCACGGACGAGGCGCTCTCGATACGCCTGCTTCAAGGCCGAGCAGGCGAGCACCATATTTTTGCCATGGCGTTCGCTGTCGAGCAGCAGCGCGTTGAGGCGTTCCAGCCAGGGCCAGCGGTCTGTGTCGGCGAGCGCTTCGCCGCGCCGCATTTTGGCGACGTTTTCCGCAGGGTGAAAGTCGTCGGCGTCGTAATAGGTCCAGCCTAGTTCCTGCGCCAGCAGGACGCCGACCGTGGTCTTGCCGCAGCCGGTCACGCCCATCAGGATGAGGATCACGATTTTTTGCGTTTGCCCGCGGCGTGGTCACCACGGGTACCGGCGGCTTTCACGGCGTGGCCACCAAATGCGCGGCGCAGCTGCGCCAGCTGCTTCGCGCCGTAATCGCCGCCGCCCTGGCTGGCAAAACGCATCGCCAGCGCCAGGCTGATCACCGGAGCGGGCAAGCCGAGTTCGACCGCTTCGATCGCGGCCCAGCGGCCCTCGCCGGAGTCGGCCACCACCGGCGCGATGCCGGCGAGCGCGGGATCGCGCCTGAGGTTGTCCGCGATCAGGTCGAGCAGCCAGGAGCGCACCACGCTGCCGTGGCGCCAGAGCTCGGCCACGGCGGCAGTATCGATGGCGAAGCCGGGTTTGCCGGCGAGCAGTGCGAAGCCCTCGGCATAGGCCTGCATCAGGCCGTATTCGATGCCGTTATGGATCATTTTCACGTAGTGGCCGGCGCCGCTGGGCCCGCAGTGCAGCCAGCCCTTGGGCGGCGCGAGCAGCTGCGCAAACGGCGCCACGCGCCGCAGCGCGCGCGCCTCGCCGCCGAACATCAGGGTGTAGCCATTGGCCAGGCCCCAGACGCCGCCGGAGACGCCGGCATCGACGTAGTGCAGGCCGCTGTCTGCGAGCTGCGCCGCGCGGCGCATGCTGTCCTGGTAGTGCGCATTGGCTCCGTCGACAATCACATCGCCGCGGGCGAGCATTGGAGCGAGGCGGGCGAGCGCGTCGGCGCTCGCCTTGCCGGCGGGCAGCATCAGCCAGACGACGCGCGGCGGCTTCAGCTCCTGCACCAGCGCTGCGAGGTCCGGCGCGATCAGGATGCGCCGCTCGCGCGCGAGCGCGCGCCGCGCGGCGGCGGCGCGGTCCCAGGCGATCACCTGCGCGCCGCCGCGCGCGAGGCGCCGCGCCATATTGGCGCCCATGCGCCCGAGGCCGATCATGCCGATGCGCTTGGAGTTCATTCTAAAATGAGGGGATACCTCCCCTCATACTCCCCTATATTAGGCGTCGCAAAATTTCTTTTTGCAACGCGATTCTGGCTGTGCTCACACCGAGCGCTGCGCCTTGTCCTTCTCGTTCTGCGCCTTGATCAGCGCGCGCGCCTGCTCCCATTCGGCGTCGCCCCATTTGAGCATGTCGGTGAACGAGCCGCCGTTGGCCTGCCAGCCGGCGCCGTCGATGGCGATGGTCTGGCCGCTGAGCCATTCGCAGCCGTCGGCCATGAGGAAGCAGGCGAGGTTCTGCAGCTCGGGCATGCGCCCGTGGCGGTGCATGGGGCTGGCTTGCGCGGCATCGCGGTCCTTGCCGTCCTTGCCCGGGTTGAGGCGCTTGCTCATGCCCTCGGTGGGGAACAGGCCGGGTGCGATCGCATTCAGGCGGATGCCGTAGCGCCCCCACTCGACCGCGAGCGACTGGGTCATGACGTGGATGCCGGCTTTGGACATGGCCGAGGGCACGACGAAGGGCGAGCCGGTCCAGACCCAGGTGACCACGATCGACACCACGCTGCCCTTGTCGCCGCCCTTGATCCAGCGTTTGCCCACGGCATGCGTGGTGTAGAAGGTGCCGTGGAAGACGGTGTTGGCAATGGCGTCGAAGCCGCGGTGCGACAGGTCCTCGGTGCGGCTGATGAAATTGCCGGCGGCGTTGTTCACCAGGCCGGTGAGCGGACCGCCGTCGTTCCAGATCGATTCGATCATCTTGTCCACGCTTTCCGCGTTGCGGATGTCGATGGCGCGGGTCTTGACCGAGCCGCCGCGCTTTTGCATCAGCTCCTTCGCCGTCTGCTGCAGCACTTCGTCGCGCCGGCCGCAGATGTAGATGTCCGCGCCGAGCTCGAGGTATTTGTCCGCCATCTCGCGGCCGAGGCCGGTGCCGCCGCCGGTGACGAGGATGCGCTTGCCTTTGAACAGTCCGGGTTTGAACATGTCTGATCCTTTGCGGGAATTTTTCGCGGGAGCGGCGCCGCGCGGCAGCGCGTACGCCGCAATCTTACCGCAATGGCGAACGGTCCGGCTGCACGCCACGGCGCGCGAGCGGGGCATATACAATTGCACCTCTCCCGCAAGCAGCGCGATCATTCACCATGGACACTGACGCACCCGCCAGCATCGGCATGCCGCTGGCCGAAGTCGACACCCCGGCGCTGGTCCTCGACCTGGATGTGTTCGAGCGCAATCTTGCGAGCATGGCCGATGCAGTCGCTGGCCGCCCGGTGCGCCTGCGCCCGCACGCGAAAAGCCACAAGTGCGCCGAAATCGCGCTGCGCCAGATCGCGGCCGGCGCAGTGGGCGTGTGCTGCCAGAAAGTGGGCGAAGCCGAGGCGCTGGTCGCCGGCGGCGTGGGCGACGTGCTGATCAGCAACGAAGTCGTGGGCGTGGCCAAGCTCGATCGCCTCGCGGCGCTCGCGCGCAAGGCGCGGCTGGCGGTGTGCGCCGATGCGGCCGAAAACGTGCGCGACCTCGACGCAGCCGCGGCGCGCGCCGGCGTGCGCCTGGAGGTGCTGGTGGAAATCAATGTGGGCGCCGAGCGCTGCGGCGTCGAGCCCGGCGCGCCGGCGCTGGCGCTCGCGCGCAGCATCGCCGCCTGCGCCAATCTGCGCTTCGCCGGCCTGCAGGCCTATCACGGCAGCGCGCAGCACCTGCGCACGGTTGCCGAGCGGCGCGCCGCGATCGGCCGCGCGGTCGCGCTGGTGCGCAGCACGCGCGCGCTGATCGAAGGCGATGGCATCGCCTGCACCACGGTCACCGGCGCCGGCACCGGTAGCTTTGCGCTCGAGCTCGCCAGCGGCGCCTACGACGAGCTGCAGCCTGGCTCCTACCTGTTCATGGACGCCGACTACAATCGCAACGAGTACGACCCCGCCTGGCCGCATTTCGGGCAAAGCCTGTTCGTGTGGACCACGGTGATGAGCCGGCCTGCGCCCGCGCGCGCGGTGGTCGATGCCGGGCTCAAG
>JAAOZY010000017.1 GCA_012274205.1 Betaproteobacteria bacterium | reverse complement strand
TCCTGCCCCAATATCGGCGAGTGCTTCGGCAAGGGCACGGCGACCTTCATGATCCTGGGCGACCTGTGCACGCGGCGCTGCCCGTTCTGCGACGTGGCGCACGGGCGCCCGGCGCCGCCGGATGCCGAAGAGCCGGCGCATCTGGCGCAGACCATCGCGGCGCTGGCCCTCGACTATGTGGTGATCACCAGCGTCGACCGCGACGATCTGCGCGACGGCGGCGCGCGCCATTTCGCCGACTGCATACGCGCGGTGCGCGAGTTTTCGCCGCGCACGCGCATCGAAGTACTGGTGCCGGATTTCCGCGGCCGCCTGGAAACCGCGCTGGAGATACTCGCGGCCGATGCGCCCGATGTGATGAACCACAATCTCGAGACCGTGCCGCGGCTGTATCGCCAGGCGCGGCCGGGCGCGGACTACCTGCATTCGCTCACGCTGCTGCGCGAATTCCGCACGCTGCGCCCGGACATTCCGACCAAGTCCGGCCTGATGCTGGGCTTGGGCGAAACCGACGCGGAAATACTCGCGGTGATGCGCGACCTGCGCGCGCACGGCGTCGACATGCTCACCATCGGTCAGTACCTGCAGCCGACCGCGCATCACCTGCCGGTGCTGCGCTACGTGCACCCGGACGGCTTCGCGGTATTCGAGCGGGCGGCGCAGGAACTGGGATTCCTGCATGCCGCGATCGGTCCGATGGTGCGCTCCAGCTATCATGCCGACCGGCAGGCGCATGCCGCCGGGGTGTAGGCCGCGCGCGCCACCAGTATCGATGCAGCCTTGAACGGGGGGCCGACATGAAGGTCTATTTCACGCTGTGCGCGGCAATCCTCTTTGCCGTGCTTGCCAGCGCCCAGGCGCGCGCGCTGGGCTTGTCCGGTCTGTCGAACAAGGATGCCGTTGCGGGGCTGAAGGAGGCACTGAGCAAGGGATCTCTGGCCGCAGTGGCGACACTGGGCAGGCAGAACGGTTTTTTGGGCAATGCGCGCGTCAAAATTCCGTTGCCGCAGGGGCTGCAGCAGCTGGAGGGCATGATGCGCGGCCTGGGGATGGGCAAGTACGCCGACGAACTGGTCACCACCATGAACCACGCCGCGGAATCTGCAGTGGTCGAGGCAAAACCCCTGCTGGTGAACGCAGTAAAGAACATGGGCGTGGGCGACGCCAAGGCGATCCTCGGCGGCGGCGAGGACGCCGCGACCCAGTATTTCAAGCGCAGCACCTCGGCACAACTCACGCAGAAGTTCCTGCCGATCGTCGCCAAGGCGACGCAGAAAGTGAAGCTCGCCGACAAGTACAACGAGTTCGCCGGCAAGGGCGCCGGATTCGGCCTGGTCGACGCCAGGGACGCCAATCTAAACGACTACGTCACGCGCAAAGCGCTGGACGGCCTGTTCCTGCTGATCGCCGATGAGGAGCAGAAAATCCGCAGGGATCCGGTGGGGGCGGCGAGCGGCATCGCGAGCAAGGTGTTCGGCGCAATCGGGAAGTAAGCGCCTTGTGTCCGCCTGACCGGCGCCGCCGACGCCCGCCGACCGCTAGAAGAACACCTCGCTGCGGCGCGTCCCGGCATCCAGTTCGAACATGGCGTAGCGTATGACATTGGCCGCCTTCTGCAGGCCGAACTTGGACAGGCGCGTCGGCGCGTCGTAATCTTCGGCGTCGCTGCAGATCAGGCGCAGGTCGATCACGGCTACCCGCGCTTCGGCGGCGCGCTTGGTCACGCGGTCGTTGAATACCGCCAGCGCCGCGCAGGCCATGCGCTGGCGCAGCGCGTCCTTGTAGTTGGGCGCGAACATGGTGCACACCATTATCGTCAGATGCGCCGACTGCGCCGCATGGATCAGCTGCGCCAGCGTGCGCTCGAATTCATCGGCGGCAAGCGAGAGCCGCTCCAGCGTCGGCCCGCTGGCATCCGCGGGGTTTTGCAGCAGGCCGCTCTGCTCGATCGCGTGATTGCCTTCGATGAAAATGATCGCGTGCGTGGCGCCTTTTGGCAGCACGGAGCGGGAGCGGGCGCGCTCGACTTCGGCCGCGGAGACGACGCTGATCTGCCACTGGTCGCGCGATCCCGGGAGGAGATCTTCCTCGAATCTTCCCGGCGACTTGTCGATGCTGCTGTAGGCCTCGAGCAACGCGTCGCCGAGCAGCACGACATGCCGCGCCGGCCCATACCCCCGGGGGGATGCGCCAGATGGCTGTCGGTTCGGGGGCAGGCTCATTGCGCTCACCGCTTCGGTTAGTGCGCCTGCTCCCAGTTTGCGCCCACGCCCACGTCCACGACAAGGGGCACGGCCAGCCGCGCCACCCCGGTCATCAGCTGCGGCAGCGATTCGCGCACCTGCGCCAGCTCCGCCTGCGGCACTTCGAGCACCAGTTCGTCGTGCACCTGCATCACCAGCTTCGCCGACAGTTCTTGCGCGTCGAGCCAGTTCTGCACCGCGATCATGGAGAGCTTGATCAGGTCGGCCGCGGTCCCCTGCATCGGCGCGTTGATCGCGGCGCGCTCGGCGCCCTGGCGCCGGCCGGCGTTCGCCGCCCTGATCTCGGCGAGCCACAGGCGACGGCCGAATACGGTTTCGACGTAGCCGCGCTCGCGCGCCTGCTCGCGCGTCTGCTGCATGTAGCGCGCCACACCGGGGTAGCGCGTGAAGTAGCTGTCGATATAGGCCTGGGCGGTGGCGCGCTCCAGGCCCAGCGCCTGCGCCACGCCGAAGGCCGACATGCCGTAGATCAGGCCGAAGTTGATCACCTTGGCGTAGCGGCGCTCCTCCGGCGTCACCTCGTGCAGCGCGCGGTTGAAGATTTCCGCGGCGGTGTGGCGGTGCACGTCCTCGCCCGCGGCGAAGGCGCGCAGCAGGTTCTCGTCGCGCGAAATGTGCGCCATGATGCGCAGCTCGATCTGCGAGTAATCGGCCGAGACGATGACGCAGTCGGCGGGCGCGATGAAAGCTTCGCGGATGCGCCGCCCTTCCGGCGTGCGCACCGGGATGTTCTGCAGATTGGGGTCGGTGCTGGCGAGGCGCCCGGTGACCGCCGTGGCCTGGGCGTAGTTGGTGTGCACGCGCCCCGTGACCGGGTTGACCATGCGCGGCAGCTTGTCGGTGTAGGTGGACTTGAGCTTGGTCAGCGCGCGGTATTCGAGCAGTGTCTTGGGCAGCGGATAGTCGGCGGCCAGGCGCTCGAGCACCTCTTCGTCGGTGGAGGGCGCGCCGCTGGGCGTCTTTTTGAGCACCGGCAGTTTCAGCCGGTCGAAGAAGATTTCGCCGATTTGCTTGGGTGAATTCAGGTTGAACGGCTGGCCGGCCTCGCCGTGGGCCTTGTGTTCCAGCTCCATCATTTTCTGCCCGAGCTCGCGGCTTTGCGCTTCGAGCAGCGCGGCATCGATCAGCACGCCGTTGCGCTCCATGCGGAACAGCACCTCGCGCGCCGGCAGTTCGATCTCGCGATATGCATATTCCAGCCCGGCCTCGGCCTGTATCTTGGGATAGAGGTACTGGTGCAGGCGCAGGGTGACGTCGGCGTCCTCGGCCGAGTATTCGGTGGCGCGCTCCACGCTCACCTGCTCGAAACCGATGCGCTGCGCGCCCTTGCCGGTGACCTCGTCGTAGCTGATGGTGGCGAGCTGCAAATGGCGCTCGGCGAGCGTGCCCATATCGTGGCGCAGATGCGATTCGAGCACATAGGACTCGAGCAGGGTGTCGTGCGCCACGCCGCGCAGCGCAATGCCATGGTTGGCGAGCACATGCTGATCGTATTTCAGGTTCTGCCCAAGCTTGGGCCGGTCCGCGCTCTCCAGCCACGGCCGCAGCAGCGCGAGCGCGCGCACCACCCCCAGCTGGCGCGGCGCGCCGGCATAGTCGTGCGCCAGCGGCAGGTAAGCCGCGCGCCCGGGTTCGGCGCAAAAAGACATGCCTACCAGCTGCGCCGTCATCGGATCGAGCCCGGTGGTCTCGGTATCGACGGCGACCAGGGCGGCGCGCTCAAGAACCTTCATCCACCCGGCCAGCTGCCGCTCGTCGAGGATGGTGTCGTAATGGCGCTCCAGCGGGTCGGGCGTGTTCTGCGACGCTGCCGGCGCCGGCCCGGCCGCCGGCGCAGTCGCTGCAGCGTCCGCCGCTTGCGCATCCTTGAGCCAACTCTTGAAGCCGAAGCGCTGGAACAGCGCGGCGAGCTCGGCCTCGCCGCGTGGCCGCGGCGCAAGCTCCTCCGGCTTGACCGGCAACGGCACGTCGCAGTACACAGTGAGCAGCTTTTTCGCCTGCGGCAGCCAGGGCAGCGCGCGGCGCAGATTCTCCCCCACTACACCGCCGATTTCCTGCGCGTGCGCGACCACGCCGTCGAGCGAGCCGTATTGCGTCAGCCATTTGACCGCCGTCTTGGGGCCGACCTTGTCCACGCCCGGAACGTTGTCCACGCTGTCACCGACGAGCGTCAGGTAGTCGAGCATCCGCTTCGGCGGCACGCCGAACTTGGCCTCGACGCCGGCTTCGTCCAGGCGCTCGTTGTTCATGGTATTGACCAGGGTGACGCGCTCGTTCACCAGCTGCGTCAGATCCTTGTCGCCGGTGGAGACGACGCAGCGCATGCCCGCCGCAGCCGACTGGCGCGCGAGCGTGCCAATGACATCGTCGGCCTCCACGCCCTCTATCATCAGCAGCGGCCAGCCGAGCGCGGCGACGGCCTCGCGCAGCGGCTCGATCTGGCGCGCGAGTTCATCGGGCATGGGCGGGCGCTGCGCCTTGTACTCGGCATACCATTCGTCGCGGAAAGTCTTGCCCTTGGCGTCGAAGACGCAGGCGAGGTAGTCCGGCTTGTAGTCGGCGGCGAGCCGACGTAGCATGTTGAGCACGCCGTAGATCGCGCCCGTGGGCTCGCCGCGCGCATTGCGCAGATCCGGCAGCGCGTGGTAGGCGCGATACAGGTAAGACGATCCATCCACCAACAGCAGGGTTTTCATAGAGGGTCGCGAATGAACGGAAAGCTTCCGCAGCCGGCCGACGCCGGCGCAGCAGACATGGCCCACAACGCGCGCGAGTCCTGGCGGATATTCGGGATTATGTCAGAATTCGTCGAAGCCACCGAACGCCTGTCCCAGATCCGCCCGGCGGTGAGCATATTCGGCAGCGCGCGGGTGCTGGAGGATTCGCCCTACTACCTGCTTGCCGAGGACATTGCCCGGCGCCTGTCCGACGCCGGCTTCTCTGTCGTTTCCGGCGGCGGCCCGGGCATCATGGAAGCCGCGAACAAGGGCGCCTATTTCGGCAAATCGCCTTCGGTGGGCCTCAATATCCAGCTGCCGAACGAGCAGCTCAGCAACCGTTTCCAGGATATCAGCCTCACCTTCCACCATTTTTTCGCGCGCAAGGTCAGTTTCGTCAAGTGCGCCACCGCCTATGTGGTGCTGCCCGGCGGCTTCGGCACGCTGGATGAATTGTCCGAAGCGCTCACCCTGGTGCAGACGGGCAAGACGCGCACCATGCCGATCATCCTGGTGCACACGCCGTACTGGCGCGGACTGCTGGACTGGTTTCGCGATCGCCTGCAAGCGGAGCACATGATCGACGCCGCAGACCTGGACCTGGTGCAAACCATAGACGACCCGGCCGCGATCGTCGAAGCGATATTCAAATATTACGAGAAGAGAGGGTTTGCGCCGCTGCCGGCAGAACGGGAGAGCCTGCTCAATCTCTGACGCAGGGTCCGAATCTGCTAAAATTCCAAGCTGAAGCCAGCCAACCGGAAGCCCATCATGCGCCGCCTGCTAGGAATAGTACTACTCGGAATTGCGCTTCCGCTCGCGGCGCATGATGGGCTTCCGG
>JAAOZY010000112.1 GCA_012274205.1 Betaproteobacteria bacterium | reverse complement strand
GTTCAGGGCATCCGACAGACGCTTGCTCGCTTCGCGCTGCTCGTCGAGGCCGGTATGGCCGTAGATCTGCGGCAGCATTAAGCTCATGATGCGCTCGAGCATCTGCGGGTCGCGCCAAAAAATGTGGAAGGCCTGATCGAACAATTCCTGCTGCTCGCGCTTTGACAGGAACACCGCGGCCAGCGTCCAGTAAAAATCCTCGCGCCGCTCGATCCCCGCGGTTTCGAGCGCGCGCAGCGCGTCGACTACCCGGTCCGGGCCGATGGGCAGCCCCGCCGCGCGCAGCACGCGGGCGAAGTGCATGACGTTCTCGGCCAGCTTGCCCTTGCTCCCGCGCGCTTGCCGCGGCGCGAGCTCGGATGGGCGACTCACTTGCGCCCGTCCTTCGGGCGTGCCAGCCGGCTCTCGCGCGCCAGCAGCGACAATGCGGGTGAAGCCACCACCAGCCGCTCCTTCACATAGGCTTCGTGATTGCGCTCCACATCCTTCAGCCGGTAGACGTAATTGACCATCAGGCCGGCCGAGCGCTCCATCCCCTGCTTGGACGAGTCGGCGAGCCAGTTGAGGCGCTCCATGCGCGCGCCGTTGCCCAGATGAAAACGCGCCACTGCGTCTACGGGTTCGGTGCCGTGCTTCGCGCGCAGCAGGTAGTAGGCGCACAGGCGCATCAGCTCGGTGCGCACGCGCGTGCCCGGGCCGGCGCGCTGGTGCCAGTCCGCCTGCGCGAGCGCTTCGGTGACGTCGGCCAGTTCGGCGCGCGCGGCGACGGTCCCGGCGAGCCATTTGCGGAAGCCCGGAATCGGCGACAGCGTGGCGAAGGTCTTGAGCCGCGGAAATTCGCGGCCCAGGTCTTCGGCCACCTGCTTGATCAGGAAATTGCCGAAGGAAATGCCGCGCAGGCCCTCCTGGCAATTGGTGATGGAATAGAAAATGGCAGTATCGGCGCCGTCAGGATCGACCACCGGCGACTCCGGATCGATCAGCGGTTGGACCTGGTCGCTCATGCCCCGGGTCAGCGCGACCTCGATGAAGATGATGGGTTCATCGGGCAGCGCCGGGTGGAAGAAGGCGAAGCAGCGGCGGTCGGATTCGAGGCGCCGGCGCAGGTCGTGCCAGCCCTGTATCTCGTGCACCGCCTCGTACTCCATGAGCTTTTCCAGCACCAGCGCCGGCGTGCGCCAGTCGATGCGCTGCAGCGACAGGAAGCCGCGATTGAACCAGGAGTGGAACAGGTGGGACAGGTCGGCGTCGATGCCGGCCCAGTGCGGCTGCGCCTTCAGTTCGCGCAGCAGGCGCCGGCGCATCTCGACCAGTGCGGCGGTGCCGCCGGCGGCCAGATTTATGCGGCGGAACAGCTCCTGGCGCGGCGATTCGACCACCTGCTGCAGCTGGATCAGCCTCGCCTGCGAGGGCTCCTGACGGTAGGCGTATGCGGCTGCGCCGACCGCTTCCGGATCGGGTGAGAATTCCTGCGCGAGCACGTCGAAGAAGGCGCCCAGCGCCGGACCGGACAGCGCGCGGTACGCGGTGAGCGCCTCGCGCGCGAGCGCGGCGCCCGAAGCCTCGCCGCGCTCGGACAGCAGCGCATGGCACAGCGCCACGGTCTTGCGCGTGTGCCGGTCCGCCTTGTTGCCCGCCGCCTCCGCCTTGGCGAACAGGCGTTTGATGAACGCGGGAGACTTCATGCGCGCGCGCCGCAGCCTCAGGCGGCTGCAATCTCTGCTTTTACTTCGGCGAGCAGGCGCTCGGCTTCGCTGCCGCCCACGCGGCCGATGTCGTCCTGGTATTTGAGCAGGGCGCCCAGCGTGTTGTTGACCGTGTCCGGGTCGAGGGCAAGCTGGTCCAGCGCCACCAGCGCATTGGTCCAGTCTATGGTTTCGGCCACGCCGGGGAGCTTGAACAAGTCCATTTTGCGCAGGCGCTGCACGAATGCGACGATTTCCTGCGACATGCGCTCCGCCGCCCCCGGCACCTTGCGCCGCAGGATGTCGAGTTCGCGCACGGCGTCCGGATAGTCCACCCAGTGATACAGGCAGCGGCGCTTGACCGCGTCGTGTATTTCGCGCGTGCGGTTGGAGGTGATGATCACGATGGGCGGCCGCTCGGCCTTGATCGTGCCCAATTCGGGGATGCTCACCTGGTAGTCGGAAAGAACCTCCAGCAGATAGGCCTCGAACGGCTCGTCGGTGCGGTCGAGCTCGTCGATCAGCAGCACCGGCGCCGCGCCGTCGGCGCCCGCTTCCAGCGCCTGCAGCAACGGCCGCTTGATCAGGAACTGCTCTGAAAAGATGTCCTGGCCGAGCTTTTTTCGGGCGGCCTGGCTGGAGCCTTCGTTTGAGCGGCCTGAGGCCCCATGCGTCTTGCCGCTTGCCTCGGCCAGGCGGATTTCTATCATCTGCCGCGGGTAGTTCCATTCATATACTGCGGAAGAGATGTCGAGCCCTTCGTAGCACTGCAGCCGCACCAGCCGGCGCTGCAGCGTGCTCGCGAGCACCTTCGCAATTTCGGTCTTGCCCACGCCGGCCTCGCCCTCGAGGAACAAGGGCCGCTCCATTTTCAGCGCCAGGAACAGCGCGGTGGCAAGGCTGCGCTCGGCGACATAGTCGGCGTGCGCGAGCAGCGCCGCGGTCTCGTCTATCGACTTTGGCAGATTGAGCATCGGACCTATCGCAAGCTTCATAGCGGGTTGGGGCGCACAGGCGGATTTTATACCCATGCGCGCCCATGATTCAGGCCAAATTTACCTCCCGGCGACCGCATCGGGGGAGTTGGCTCGGCTTGAATTCCCCGGGGCGTGGCGGCATAAATTTCATGGAGTTTTGCGCTATCGCAAACCGCTTGCGCACGCGGCGCACTATTCTGTGAGTCGAATCCCATACTGAGAGTACCCCATGAGCGACGCTATCCATGGCTACGAAGTCCCCGGCTGCGCCTACTGTCCCAGCACGGTGCGCGCCTGCCGCCAGGGTGAAGGCGACGAGCGCGGCCCTGCGTATTGCCCGTCCAAGGTGGACCCCGAGGGGATCGCCGCGGCCTGGGAGCCGTACCTCGATCCGTTCACCATGCGCGTCGCGCACGTCTCCGCCGTGGTCGAAAGCGAAGGCTATTGCAAATGGAGCAGGGTGGAGGAGATCTGCCAGTTCGCGAAGAAGATGGGCTTCACCAAGGTCGGCATCGCCATGTGCATCAGTTTCGTCGACCTCGCGCGCGTGTTCAGCGCGATTCTGGAGAGCCACGGCCTGGAGGTCACCTCGGTGGCGTGCAAGAACGGCGGCGTGCCGAAGGAGAACATCGGCCTGACGGAGGAGGAGAAGATCCGCCCCGGGAATTTCGAGGCGATGTGCAACCCGGTGTCGCAGGCAGAACTGCTCAACCGCGCCGGCTGCGAGCTCAATGTGATCATGGGCCTGTGCGTCGGGCACGACAGCCTGTTCATCCGCCAGTGCAAGGGGCTGGTCACCAACCTGGTGGTCAAGGACCGCGTGCTCGCACACAATCCGGTGGGCGCGCTGCAGCTGGCGGACACCTATTACAGCCGCGTCTGGGGCCCGCACAAGCCGGCAAAGCTGCCGAGCAAGCCGGTGCGGAGCAAGGCCGAGTCCAAGCCTTAGGACCCGTTGCAACATGAATTTTTGCAACGGCAGATCCGGGGGAATATGAGGGGAGGTATCCCCTCATTTAGCAATGAACTCTTAGTGGGCTGCTACTGATTCCTGCGGGCGCCGAACCAGCGCCCGCGCAGGGCCTTCAGCCCGGCAAGCACCTTCTGTCCGACCGAGGAGCTGCGTGCCTGTGCCGATTCCTGCACGCGGTGCCGCTGCAGCAGCTGCGGCGCCTCCTCGAAGGTCAGATAGCGCAGCAGCGCGGCCTGCACGTGCTGCTTCAGCTGTTTGACATTCACCGGCTTGTTGAGGAAGCGGAACACCTGCGCTTCGTTGATCAGATGAATCACGAGTTCCGCGTCCGCGGCGCCGGTGAGCACGATGGTCAGGATCTGCGGATACTCCTGCTTCAGCAGCTTCAGCATCGCGGTGGTGTCTTCGTGGTCCGCCTCCACGTCCGCCAGCACCACCGCGATCTCCTGCGCCTGCATCGCGGCGAGCGCGGTGTCGAGGTCGCCGGCGTAGCTCACCTGGCACAGCTCGCCGATGAGCTCCTTGGTGATGCGGAACACCTCCTGGTCGTTGTCCAGCACCAGCACGCCCGCACGCATCTTCTTCGGCAGCGCCACCCGCGCGATCCGGGTGTCGGCGAGCTCCAGCGCAATCGTCACTGCTTCGGCGACGGTCTGCTGCAGCTCCTCGTTGTTCCACGGCTTGCTGATGAAGCGGTAGACCTCGCCGTCGTTGATCGAGCCCACGATCGAGGCCAGATCGGAATAGCCGGTGAGCAGGATGCGCACGCTCGCAGGCGAAATTTCGCGCGCCTGGCGCAGCAGCTCGACGCCCGGCATGATCGGCATGCGCTGGTCGCTGATGATCACGTGCATCTGGTACTTCTTCATGAACTCCAGCGCCTTGTTGCCGTCGGTGGTGGCAAAGACGTGGTAGCGCATGCGGAATATGGATTTCAGCGCCGACAGGATGCGCTCCTCGTCGTCCACCACCAGCAAGCGCGCCTTTTTCACGCTGCGGTCGAGGCTGATCGCGCCCTCGGTCGTGCCTTCGGGCAGCGCCGCAGCTGCTTGCGCCGCCGCGCCGGCCTGGATCAGGTGCGCGGCCTCGATCAGGCCGGACGACGGCGCCGGCGGCGCGAGGCTTGCCTC
>JAAOZY010000111.1 GCA_012274205.1 Betaproteobacteria bacterium | reverse complement strand
CGGGCGGAATCTTCTTGTTCAGCTTTACGTACTGGTCGAACTGGGTCACCAGCGCGCGGCGCATCGCCTCGACCTCATTGTTGTCGCTCGCGTCAGCGGGTACCGGCCGCGCCACGGCCGAATAATGGCTGCGCTGGTCCTCGATTTCCTTGATCACCGCGCGCTGGCTGCCCTCGACCAGCACCTTTACCGTGCCGTCGGGCAGCTTCAGCATCTGCAGAATGTTGGCGATGCAGCCGATCTGGTACATGTCCTCTGGGGCCGGCTCGTCCTTGGCCGCGGATTTCTGCGCCGCGAGCATGATGCTCTTGCCCGCTTCCATCGCGATTTCCATCGCCTTGATCGATTTCGGGCGGCCGACGAACAGTGGAATCACCATGTGCGGGAAGACCACGACGTCGCGCAGCGGCAGCAGTGGGAACTGGGTCAGGTCGGAGGAAAATTCGGTAACGGGCATGGCGATACCTCAGAGAGAATATTTCATTAAGATGGGGGCGGGGGACATTAGTTCAACCCCGTAGTCCAGCTCAGGACAGAGAGCCGGCGACCTTGGGCGGGTCGGAATAGATCAGCAGCGGCTTGCCTTCGCCGCGCACGGTTGCCTCGTCGATGACCACTTTGCTGACATTCTCCATGGTCGGCAGCTCATACATGGTGTCGAGCAGCACCTGCTCGAGGATGGAGCGCAAACCGCGGGCACCGGTCTTGCGCGCAAGCGCCCGGTGCGCAATCGCGGACAGCGCCGTGGTGCGCAATTCGAGCTCGGCGCCTTCCATGCCGAACAGCCGCTGGTATTGCTTGACCAGCGCGTTCTTGGGCGTGGTCAGAATCTGGATCAGCGCCGCCTCGTCGAGTTCCTCCAGCGTCGCGATTACCGGCATGCGGCCGACGAATTCCGGGATCAGGCCGTACTTGATCAGGTCTTCGGGCTCGACCGCGCGCAGCACCGCGGTAATGTCCTTGCTGTCCTTCAGGCTGCGCACTTCGGCGCCGAAGCCGATGCCGCTCTTCTCCGAGCGGTTGCGAATGATCTTGTCCAGGCCGTCGAAAGCGCCGCCGCAGATAAACAGGATATTGGTCGTGTCCACCTGGACGAAATCCTGGTTCGGGTGCTTGCGCCCGCCCTGCGGCGGCACCGAGGCGACAGTGCCCTCGATCAGCTTGAGCAGCGCCTGCTGCACCCCTTCGCCGGACACGTCGCGGGTGATGGACGGGTTGTCGGATTTGCGTGAAATCTTGTCGATCTCGTCGATATAGACGATGCCGCGCTTGGCCTTGTCCACGTCATAGTCGCAATTCTGCAGCAGCTTCTGGATGATGTTCTCGACATCCTCGCCGACGTAGCCCGCTTCGGTCAGCGTGGTTGCATCCGCGATGACGAAAGGAACGTTCAGCAGCCGCGCCAGCGTCTGCGCCAGCAGCGTCTTGCCCGAGCCGGTGGGCCCGATCAACAGAATGTTGGACTTCGCCAGTTCGATTTCGTCCGACTTCGACAGGTGCTTCAGCCGCTTGTAATGGTTGTACACCGCGACCGACAGTATGCGCTTCGCCAATTCCTGGCCGATGACATACTCGTCGAGGATGTCGCAGATTTCCTTCGGCGTCGGCAGGTCTGACTTGGCCGTCTTGCCCGACTTGTCCGCGCTGGTTTCCTCGCGGATGATGTCGTTGCACAGCTCGATGCATTCGTCGCAGATGAATACCGAAGGTCCGGCGATAAGCTTCCTTACCTCATGCTGGCTCTTGCCGCAGAAGGAGCAGTACAGCAGCTTTTCACCGGAGTTCTTTTCGGTCATTTCAACCTCACTTCTTGGTGTCGGCGCGATTGCTCAGCACGTTGTCCACGATGCCGTATTTCACCGCTTCGTCAGCGGACATGAAATTGTCCCGGTCGGTATCGTGCGCAATGGTCTCGACGCTCTGTCCGGTATGCAGCGCCAGCATTTCGTTCAGCCGGCCGCGCAGGTAAAGAATTTCCTTGGCGTGGATTTCGATGTCAGAAGCCTGCCCCTGGAAACCGCCCATGGGCTGATGGATCATGACGCGCGAATTGGGCAGGCAGTAGCGCTTGCCCTTGGTCCCCGCCGCAAGCAGGAACGATCCCATGCTGGCAGCCTGGCCCACGCACAGGGTGCTCACGTCCGGCTTGATGAATTGCATCGTGTCGTAGATGGCCAGTCCGGCCGACACCGAGCCGCCGGGCGAATTGATGTAGAACGAGATGTCCTTGTCCGGATTTTCCGACTCCAGGAACAGCAGCTGGGCCACGATCAGGTTGGCCGTCATCTCATTTACCACGCCCACCAGGAACACCACGCGCTCCTTCAGCAGGCGCGAATAGATGTCATAGGCGCGCTCACCGCGGCCACTCTGCTCGATCACCATGGGGATCAAGCCCAGGCCCTGCGGAGCCTCGTATCCGGCCCGGTGTTCGGTCCATCCCGCCGCTTGCGGCGCCCACCCAGGCTGTATCATGCCTTCCCCATAAATTCGTCAAAATTCACGACCTTGTCCTCGACTTTCGCACGCGCCAGCACCCAGGCAACGACATTGTCTTCCAGCGCCAGGCTTTCCATTTCAGACAGGCGCTGCGGCTGTGAGTAAATCCATTTTACCACCTCATCCGGCTGCTCGTAGCTCTCGGCCTGCTCCGCCACCAGGGCGCGCACCTGCTCCGGCTTGGCGGCAAGGTCATGCGCCTTCACCAGTTCGGCGACGATCAGCCCGAGCGATACGCGGCGCTGGGCCTGCTGCTCGAACATCTCGGGGTTGATCGGCATCTGCTCCATTTTCATGCCGCGCGCCTCCAGGTCGGCGCGTGCCGCCTGCACCAGGCGCTGTGCTTCCATCTCGACCAGCGTCTTGGGCAGTTCGATCTTGGTCGCATCCAGCAGCACCTGCATAACCTTGTCCTTGAGGTCGGCCTGGCTGCGCTTCTTCACCTCGCGCTCGATATTCGCCTTCACTTCTGCGCGCATCTTCGCCAGATCGCCGTCCGCCACGCCGAGCGAGCGCGCGAATTCCGCGTCCAATTCGGGCAGGTGCGGCTCCTCCACCAGCTTTAGCGTAAGCTCGAAGCTGGCGGTTTTCCCGGCCACATCCTTGCCGTGATAGTCCGCCGGGAAACTGACATCGAAGGTCTTGCCCGACCCGGCCGCAAGTCCCAGCGTATTGGCCTCGAACTCTGGCAGCATCTGCTTCTCGCCCAGCACGAACACGAAATCGCTGGCCTTGCCGCCGGTGAACTCTACGCCGTCGATCTTGCCCAGGAAGTCCGCGGTCACGCGGTCGCCCGCTGCCGCCGCACGCTCCACTTTGTGGAAATGCTGGCGCTGCTTGCGCAGAATCTGCAGGGTCTTGTCGACCTCCGCCTCGCCCACCGTGAGCACGGCACGCTCGATCTTGCCCGCCGAGATGTCGCCCGGCACCACTTCCGGGTAGATCTCGAAGGTCGCGCTGAATTCGATGTTCTTTGCATCGGCCTCGCCCGCCTTGGGCTCGATGCGCGGATAGCCCGCCACCTTGAGGTTCTGCTCGCGCACCGCATCGCTGAACGCCTTCTGCACCGCGTCGCCGATCACCTCGGAGCGCACCTGCGGCCCGTATTGCTGGGCAACCAGTTTCAGCGGCACTTTGCCCGGACGGAAACCCGCCATGCGCAGGGTGCGCGACATCTTCTTCAGACGGTCGCCGACCTGCTTCTCGATTTCATCGACCGGAACCGCCATATTGAGCCGGCGTTCCAGCGAGCCCAGATTCTCCAAACTTGTTTGCATCAAATTCCCTCAAAATCTGCAATAAACCGGGAAACCGAAAGGGAACGCTCCCTGTTCGCAACCCACTCAAGCCCGCGGCATGGTGCCCAGGAAGGGACTCGAACCCCCACACCTTGCGGCGGCAGGACCTAAACCTGCTGCGTCTACCAATTCCGCCACCTGGGCGCTGTACTGGCGGGATATTACCGAATCAACCGGCGCATTCCGCACCCGAAGCGGGTGCGCCTGTCGATTCCACCACCTTCGCGCAGGCGCAATTTTACGCGATTTCCCCCTATACTGTCAGCCCGAGATTTGCCAAATCCTCAAGAATTTCAATCGAATGTCCGCCGGCCACTACGAGAATTTCCCGGTCGCCTCGGTACTCCTGCCGGCGCCGCTGCGCCATCCGGTCTCGGTTATTTACCGCTTCGCGCGCTCGGCCGACGATTTCGCCGACGAAGGCGAGCTGCCGCCGGCCAGCAGGCTGGCGCGGTTGGATGACTATCGGCAGGAACTGCGGCGAATGGAGGCCGGTTTGCCACCGGGGCAGGCGCTGTTTGCCGAACTCGGAGCGGTGGTGCGCGCCTACCGGCTGCCGTTGCAGCTGTTTTACGATCTGCTCGACGCGTTTTCCCAGGATGTGGTGAAAAAGCGCTACGAGAACTTCGCCGAACTCATGGACTACTGCCGCCGCTCGGCCAATCCCGTGGGCCGGCTGCTGCTGCATTTGTTCGGTGCTGCGCGCGGGGAGAATCTGAGCTATTCCGACGCCATCTGCAGCAGCCTGCAGCTGATCAACTTCTGGCAGGACGTGGCGATCGACTGGCGCAAAGACCTCGTCTACCTGCCGCAGGACGAACTGCGGCGCCATGGCGTGAGCGAAGCACAGATTGCCGCGGGCGACAGTTCCGGCCAATGGAAAACGCTGATGCGCTTCCAGACCGCGCGCGCACGCGAGCTGATGCAATCCGGGGCGCCGCTCGGCCGCGCGCTGCCCGGGCGCATCGGCCTGGAAATCCGCACCATCGTCCAGGGCGGCCTGCGCATACTCGAAAAAATAGACAAGGCCGAAGGCGACGTCTACCATCGGCGGCCAGTGTTGCGCGCGCATGACTGGCCCCTGTTGTTGTTCCGGGCGCTGGCACGCTGAGGGCGCGCTGCCGATTTTTTGTGCTGCGGAAACCTGTGAAGCCGATTGCGGAATGTCCGTGACCCCCGACGAATACTGTCAAGACAAGGCGGCCCGGAGCGGATCGAGCTTTTATTACTCCTTCCTGTTCCTGCCGCCGCAGCGCCGCCGCGCCATCACCGCGCTCTACGCTTTCTGCCGCGAGGTCGACGATGTCGTAGACGAATGCGCCGATACCGGCATCGCGCGCACCAAGCTTGCATGGTGGCGCCAGGAACTCGCCCGGCTGTATGCCGGCGCGCCGCAGCATCCGGTGACGCGGGCGCTCGCACCGGCGCTCGCGCCATTCGGCATCAAGCGCGAACACCTGTCCGAGATCATCGACGGCATGGAAATGGATTTGAGCCAGAACCGCTATCTCGATTTCGCCGCGCTGGAGCTGTACTGCCATCGCGTCGCCGGCGTGGTGGGCCTGCTTGCGGCGTCCATATTCGGCTATCGCGACGAGCGCACCCTTGCCTACGCCCATACCCTGGGCCTCGCATTCCAGCTCACCAACATCATCCGCGACGTCGGCGAGGACAGCCGCAAGGGGCGCATCTATCTTCCGCTGGACGAATTGCGGCAGTTCGGAGTCAGCCCCGCCGACATCCTGCACGCGCGCCAGAGCGAGAACTTCGTGCGCCTGATGAACTACCAGATCGAGCGCGCTGAGCGCTGCTACCGCGATGCGTTCGCGCAATTGCCGCCGTCGGACCGCAAGGCGCAGCGGCCTGGCCTGGTGATGGCGGCGATCTACCGCACGCTGCTGCGCGAGATAGCGGACGACGGCTGCAAGGTGCTGAATGAGCGCACGGCGCTGACGCCCGTGCGCAAACTCTGGATCGCGTGGAAGACCTGGGTCACGGCGTGAACGTCGCGGTCGTCGGCGCCGGCTGGGCCGGCATGGCGGCGGCAGCCGAACTCGCGCGCGCCGGCAAACGCGTCACCGTATTCGAAGCGGCGCGGCATTTGGGCGGGCGCGCGCGCAGCGTCGAAATCGAAGGCAAGGTGCTGGACAACGGGCAGCATATCCTGATCGGCGCCTACCGTGAGACCCTGCGCCTGATGCGCATGGTCGGCGCCGATCCGGAGCGCCTGCTCGCGCGCCAGCCTCTCGCGCTCCAGTTCCCGCGGAAATTCAGCCTGCGCGCGCCGCGCCTGCCGGCGCCGCTGCATCTCGCCGCTGCGCTGTTCGGCGCCACCGGCCTGAGCTGGGGCGAACGCATGGGCGCCGTCCGCTTCATGGCGGAAATGCGCCGCAAGGCCTACCGCCTCGCCGCCGATATGCCGGTGGCCGAACTGCTCGGGCGGCACGGGCAGGGCGGGGCGCTCGCGCGCTATCTGTGGGAACCCTTGTGCGTGTCGGCGCTCAACACGCCCGCAGCGCAGGCATCGGCACAGGTATTCCTGAATGTGCTGCGCGACGCGCTTGGAGGCGCGCGCGCGAACGCCGACCTGCTGATCCCGCGCGCGGACCTCGGTCGCCTGTTTCCCGAGCCCGCGGCAGCCTTCGTGCGCGCCAGGGGCGGTTCGATACGGCTGGGCACGCCGGTGCGCGTACTGGACAAGACCGCGGACGGTTTCGTCCTCGATGCGAGCGCGCAGCGCTACCGCCAGGTGATCCTCGCGGTCGGGCCGCATCAGCTCGACCCGCTGCTCGGACGCTTCGCGGCGCTCGCGCCGCTGCGCCGCGATGTGGCAGCGCTGGGCTACGAGCCGATCTACACCTGCTACCTGCAATACCCGCCTGGCGTCGCGATGCCGCAGGCGATGACCGGCTTCGACGGCGGCTACATACAGTGGATCTTCGACCGCGGCCGGCTCAACGGCATGCACGGATTGCTCGCGGCCGTGATCAGCGCGCGTGGTGCGCACCAGGACGCTACGCAGGATGCGCTCGCGCAAGCGATCCAGGTCGAACTGGCCGCGTTCCTGCCGGGACTGCCCGCGCCGCTGTGGTCGCGCGTGATCGCGGAAAAGCGCGCCACCTTTTCCTGCCGCCCCGGCATGACGCGGCCGGCCAACCGGACTGAAGTCGAAGGGCTTTACCTCGCTGGCGACTACACCGCCGGCGACTACCCGGCCACGCTGGAGTCGGCCGTGCGCAGCGGTGTGCTCGCCGCGTCCTTGGTGCAGCATGAAATAGACCCGTTGTAGAAGGCGTTCTGCAACGGGCCGATGCAGGGGAGCGCGAGGGGAAATTTCCCCTCGCTCGCCACCAACGCCTAGCGCAGGCGCGCGACCGCGTCCTCGATGCGGTCGCAGGCGAAGATCTCCAGGCCGGCTATCGCCTGCCGCGGCAGGTTCGCCTTGGGAATGATCGCGTGCGTGAATCCCAGCTTGGCCGCCTCGCGCAGCCGTTCCTGTCCGCGCGGCGCCGGGCGGATTTCTCCCGCCAGGCCCACTTCCCCGAACACCACCAGCTTCTGCGGCAGCGGCTTGGCGCGCAGCGAGGACACGATGGCGAGCAGCACCGCGAGGTCGGCGGCAGGCTCGCTGATTTTCACGCCGCCCACGGCGTTGACGAACACATCCTGATCGAAGCACGCGATGCCCGCATGCCGGTGCAATACCGCGAGCAGCATCGCCAGGCGGTTTTGCTCCAGTCCCACCGACAGCCGGCGCGGATTGGGCGCGTGCGCCTCGTCCACCAGCGCCTGGATTTCCACCAGCAGCGGGCGCGTGCCTTCCTGCGTCACCAGCACACAGGAGCCCGCTACCTGGCCGTCGTGCTGCGACAGGAACAGCGCCGAGGGGTTGGACACGCCT
>JAAOZY010000110.1 GCA_012274205.1 Betaproteobacteria bacterium | reverse complement strand
CCGGAGAGCCTGGCCCGCGTGTTCGAGCCGTTCCAGCGCGGCGTCGGCGCGCGCGTGACGGGAACCGGACTGGGTCTTGCGATCACGCGCAAGCTGGTCGAGCTGATGGGAGGGACGATCCAGGCGGGCCCGGCGCCGGGCGGGGGAACCACCATCGATGTTTGCATTCCGGCTGCGCTGGCAACGCTCGCGCCAGCGCAGCCCAAGCCGGCGCCCCAACCTGCGTTTGCGCCGCTCTCAGGCCGGGTACTGGTCGCCGAGGACAACAAGAATCTGCGCGATCTGGTCGAACTCTATTTGCATGAGTTGGGACTCGAGTGCCAGCTCGTCGGCGACGGCTTTGACGCCGTCGATGCCGCGCTCGCCGGCCAATTCGATGTTTTGCTCATGGACCTGGAGATGCCGGTGATGGACGGATTCGAGGCGACCCACGTGTTAAGGGAGCGCGGCTACCAGACGCCGATCATTGCACTCACCGCGCACCGGGACGGTCTCGAGATCGAGCGCGCCAGGCGCGAAGGATGCAATGATGTCCTTAGAAAGCCGGTGACAATTGAAAAGCTGCGGGATGCGATCGCCCCCCTACTCGGCGATCCCGGCAGTTCCCGGGCAACTGCGGCGCAGGATCTAGACGAACAGGAGCTCGGCCATGGGCGATGAAGAAATCCCGGTGAAGATCGACCGCAAGCTGGCCGTGCTGACGCCGAAGTTTCTGGCGGACTGCCGGAGGATGCCGGATGAAGTCCGCGGCGCAATCGAGTCGGGCAACATTGCGGTCGCGCGCGGCATCGGCCACTCGCTCGGGGGCACCGCAAGCAGTTACGGCTTCGACGCGCTCGGGTCGCTCGGTGAAGAGATCGAGCGCGCCGCGCGCGCGGGCGAAATAGCGGCATTGCGCCAGCTTGCCGAGCGGCTCGACAGTTACCTGGCACGCGTGCGACCGGTGTTCGACTAGCGACCCCGCATCGACGGTCTAGGTTCGCGCGTGCGCGGCGAGCGCCGCGGTAATCGCCTCATTCAGCCTGTCGCTCTGAAGCGGCTTGGTGAGAAAACCATCGATTCCGATCTTATCGCAGCGGGCATAACTTTCCTCGTCCTTGCGCGCCGTAAGCATGACGACCGGAATTCCCCGGGACGACGGATCAGAGCGTAGCGCTTCGAGCACCTCGAAGCCGCTCATATAGGGAAGGTCCAGGTCAAGCAGGATCAGGTCGGGCGGGCCGTTAACGATGGCGCGCAAGCCTTCCTCCGGATCCTTCGCGACCTGAACCGTGTGCCCGGCCAGCAGCAAATGCAGGCTCACCAGTTCCGCGAAGAAATGGTCATCATCAATAACGAGTATCGTCGCCATCTGGTCAGTTCCCGGGCTGCGCGGAAGCCGGCCGCTTCCCAAGCCGCGTCCGCTCCGCCGGTGCGGTAAACACATTGGAGAATATCAGATCGAAATCCGTGGTGGTTGCGCGCGGGCGATTCAGCGCGCGAAACCGTCTTGCCTGGTAAGGTGTGGCGAGGCGCCGCAACCTCCCTCATGAGACACTGGCACTGGCGAGACCACAGGCGCGCGTCTCGACTGATTGAGCAGGAGATCAATGCATGAGCGACCCATCGAGCGAGTTCCGCACGCTGATCGAGCGCATGACGCAGGCGATCTGTCGCGGCGACGGCGCCGCGGCGGCGGCCTGCTTCGTCCCCGGCGGCATCTACCACGACGGCTTCTACGGCGAGTTCCGCGGCCGCGAGGCGATCCGCGACATGGTGGAAAACCATTTCCACGCCAACGCGCGCGACTTCGCCTGGGCACTGTCCGGCGCCTTGAGCGACGGCAGCCTGGCTTACGCGCGCTACGATTTTTCCTACACCTCGAAGATTCCGGGCAGCGAGGGCGTGCGGGTATTTTTCTCCGGAATCGCCCAAGTCCGGCTGAACGACGGCTTGATTTCCCACTACGGCGAAGTGTTCGACCGCGGCATCGCGCTGGCGCAAATGAATTTCGCGCCGGAGCGCATCGCGAAGTCGCTCGCGCGCTGGGCGGAACAGGAAAAGGCCGCGCAAAAATAAATCCCCCCGGATGCCGCGCAATCTGTATAATCCGCCCCGCATCGTTCAATCCCAGTCTGTTCGACTGCTCTCGCGGTTCTGCTTTAGTTCCTCGAATTAATCAAAAATCATCTGCCTGGACTGGCATCGCGTAACCAATCGTCGACAGGCCGAAACCAGGAGCAATACATGTCTTTTTCCGCACTCGGCCTGCGCGCCGAGCTTTTGCTTGCCGTCGGCGAGCAGGGCTATACCACCCCTACCCCGATACAGGCACAGGCAATTCCCGCCGTGCTTGCTGGCCGCGACCTCATGGGCGGCGCCCAGACCGGCACCGGCAAGACTGCAGGCTTCACCCTGCCCCTGCTGCACCGGCTCGCCGAGCAGCCGAGCCCGGCGCATGGCCGCATGCCGATTCGTGCGCTGATCCTCGTGCCCACGCGCGAGCTCGCAGCGCAGGTGCAGGCGAGCGTTTTCACTTATGGCAAGCACCTGCCCAAGATCCGCTCGCTGTCGGTCTACGGCGGCGTCGGCTTTCATCCGCAGGTGCAGGCGCTCAAGCGCGGCATCGACATCCTGGTGGCGACGCCGGGACGCCTGCTCGACCATCTGTCGCAGCGCACGGTTGATCTGTCCAAAGTACAGACTCTCGTACTCGACGAAGCCGACCGCATGCTCGACATGGGTTTCCTCCCCGATATCCGCAAGGTGCTCGCCTACCTGCCCAAGCAGCGGCAGAACCTGCTGTTCTCGGCGACGTTCTCCGACGAAATCAAGCGGCTCGCCGACGGGTTCATGCACGACCCGCTGCTGATCGAGGTCGCGCGCCGCAACGCCGCAGCCGAGCTGATCGAGCAGCGCGTGTGCCCGGTGGACCGCGAACGGAAGAAAGACCTGCTCGCGCACCTGATCACCGAAGGCGACTGGCAACAGGTGCTGGTGTTCACGCGCACCAAGCACGGCGCCAACAACCTGGCGGAAAAGCTGGTCAAGTCCGGCATCCGCGCCGACGCCATCCACGGCAACAAGAGCCAGCCGGCGCGCACGCGCGCGCTCGCTGAATTCAAGGCGGGCAAGATCAAGGTGCTGGTTGCGACCGACATCGCCGCGCGCGGCCTCGACATCGACGAGCTGCCGCATGTGGTCAATTTCGAACTGCCGCACGTGGCCAACGATTACGTGCACCGCATCGGCCGCACCGGCCGCGCCGGCTCCAGCGGCGAAGCCATTTCGCTGGTATGCGTGGACGAACTCGGCCTGCTGCGCGATATCGAGCGCCTGACCAAACGCGAAATCAGGAAGGAAATCGTGCCCGGGTTCGAAATCGACCCGCGCATCAAGGCCGAACCCATTGTGCAGGGCAAGCGCGGCCAGCAGCAACGCCGTCCTTCGAACGCGCCGCGCAAGGCAGCCGGCAACCGCGGCCAGAACGCACCGCGCCAGCCCGCGGGCCGCGCCGGCAGCAAGAATAGCCGCGATTCGGGCAGGCGTTCGTTCGCGTACTAGAGCGGCATCCGCAACAGCGAAAAAGCCGGCGCAGGCCGGCTTTTTCTTTGGCTCGCCGCGCAACAGCAATGTCGGCCAACGCGGCCTGATCGTTGAGCACGCGGCAACAACACAGGTATCATTCGCCCCAAGCTACACAGCGCCAGGAGTGCTCCCCCATGAAAGCAGTGCTTTGCAAGCAATACGGTTTGCCCGACACGCTCGTCATCGAAGACGTCCCCCCGCTGGTTCCCGCGGCGGGCCAGGTGGTGGTGCGCATGAAAGCGGCCGGCGTGAATTTTCCCGACGCGCTGATCATCCAGGGCAAGTACCAGGCGAAGCCGCCGTTCCCGTTCTCCCCCGGCACCGAGCTTGCTGGCATAGTGAAGGCGGTCGGTGAGGGCGTGAAACAGCCCAAGCCCGGCGATGCGGTGATCGCCTATGCCGGCTGGGGCGGATACGCCGAGGAGGTCGTCGTCGATGCGCGCGCCTGCATTCCGATGCCGCCGGGCGTGGACTTCAAGGTCGCCGCTTCCTTCATGATGACCTACGGCACCTCCTACCACGCACTGAAGGACCGCGCTCTGCTCAAGGCGGGCGAGACCCTGCTGGTGCTGGGCGCCGCGGGCGGCGTCGGCAGCGCCGCGGTCGAACTGGGCAAACTCATGGGCGCGCGCGTGATCGCCGCCGCATCGAGCGAGGACAAGCTCGCGGCCTGCAGGCAGCTCGGCGCCGACGCCACCATCGATTATTCCAAAGAGGACCTGCGCGAGGCGGTCAAGCGCATCACCGACGGCAAGGGCGTGGACGTGGTCTACGATCCGGTGGGCGACAAGTTCGCCGAGCCGGCGATGCGCGACATGGCTTGGGGCGGGCGCTATCTCGTCATCGGTTTTGCCGGCGGTGAAATCCCGAAGATCCCGCTGAACCTGCCGCTGTTGAAGGGCTTCTCCATCGTCGGCGTGTTCTGGGGCAATTTCACGCGCAAGGAGCCGCAGAAGAACGAAGCCAATGTGCGCGAACTGCTGGGCTGGATCGCCGGCGGCAAACTCAAGCCGCTGGTGAGCGCCGCCTATCCGCTGCAGCAGGCGGCGCGCGCGCTGAACGACGTGCTCGAGCGCAAGGTCAAGGGCAAGGTGGTGCTGGTCACGGCTTAGGACCTGTCGCAAAATGAAATTTTGCAACAGCCAATATAGGGGAGTATGAGGGGAGTTATCCCCTCATATCGAAATAGTCTATTAGGGCCGTGGTTCCAGCACATAGCCCAGGCGCTGCGGCGCCTGTTCCGCGCGGATCCGCGCCAGCGGCAGGCTCGCCGCGCCGGTGTTGAAATAGACTCCGCTCGCCTCCTCACCCTCTTCGATCAAGGCGAGCAAACGCTCCTCGTCCAGCGCGTGGCCGTCGTCATAGCACAAGGCCTCGAGCGCGCGTGGCAGGTCGCGATCGAGCAGCAGGCCGGGCCCGGGCGCGGCCACCAGCAGCATGTTCCCCGCCTCATCCATGTACACCGACTGCAGCGCCGCACCCGCTGCGCCGGTATGCGCTTCGAATGCGAGCGGCGCCGCGCTCACGATGCGATACACCAGCGGCGTGTAATCCAGATTGACATAAACCCGCTGCGGCCCGTTCTGGAAATACCAGCGCCCCTGCTCGTCATGCGTGTAGTTGCGGCTGATGAATTCGATCAGCTTGGAATTGGCGAGGCGCTCGAAACCGGCTTCGGCTGCACTCTTCATCGACCACTGGCCGCGGCGGTCAAGCGCGAGCCAGCCGAAAACCGCAGGCACCTTCGGCCACTTGGCCATGGCGCGGATAACGATGTCGTCCATGAATCCGGAGTTCCTGTGCCGGCAATGCATCAAAGTATAGGCCGATTCCACTACCCGCAAGGCATGAAGGAAGATTTCACCCAAATGCCGGTGTTCACGTAATCCGGGCGTGAAGGGTCTACGGCCGGCCTCAGGACAAGTGTCAGGAATCGGTCGGGGGAACCGATGGCCGCCCGCGCAATTCCGACTACGGCGAGAATCACGAGATTGCTTCGATCGCCCAACTAACTTGTAACCGGGCCGACCCGATCATCAATCGCCGGTTTCAGGCCGCCTTGATCCAGCGGCCAGGCTCTTGATCAAAGGCGCGCATCTCCCGATCCGGCAAATCTCGGTCTATGCGGCTTGCAGGGTGTCTCGCTGGCGTCGGGAGGCACGTACGTGGGACACGATCTGAAACACGATCAACGCGCCGCTGGCCGTGACGAATGCCGCGCTGATCGGGTGCAGCATGAATACGGCCATGTCGCCGTGCGACAGGACCAGCGCGCGCCGAAAGTTCTCTTCCACCATCGGTCCGAGAACGAAGCCCAGCAGAATCGGCGCCATCGGGAAATTCAGCGCCGCAAGCACCGCGCCGCAAACGCCAAACACCAGCACTTCGGCGATCTGGAACAGGCTGTTGTCGGTGCTGAACACGCCGACTGCAATGAAGAACAACGCCGATGGATACAGAAGGCGGTACGGAATTCGCAGCAGCTTCACCCAAATTCCAATCAGCGGCACGTTGAGCAGGAGCAACAGCACGTTGCCCACCCAGAAGCTGGCGATCAGCCCCCAGAAAAGATCCGGGTGCGCAGTAATCAGTTGCGGGCCGGGTGTAATGCCCTGAATCATCAGCGCGCCCAGGATCAGCGCCATAATCGCGTCGCCTGGAATTCCCAAGCACATGGTCGGGATGAAATCCACCTGCGTCTTCGAGTGCGACGCCGCCTCCGGAGCAATCACGCCTTCGATCGCGCCGTGGCCAAAGCGCTCCGGCGTCTTCGAGACCTTGCGTTCGAACGCGTAGGCGATGAAGGTCGTGATGGTGGGGCCGGTACCGGGCATGGCGCCGAACAGGGTGCCAATCAAGGTCCCGCGCAGCATCGGCATGAACGACTGCTTCAATTCCGCCTTGTCGGGCAACATATCGCGCACGCGCACCCGAGCGTTGTGGGTCAGGTACGTCACGCGGTTGACATTCAGCAGAAAGTCGCCCACCGCGAACAGGCCCAACGCAAGTGCAACCAAGCCGACGCCGTCGGACAACTCCGGCAGCCCGAAAGTGAAGCGCATCACACCGCTATTGACGTCGGTTCCGATCACACCGCACAGCAGGCCCAGGAGCACCATGGCCACGCCTTTCAGCGGCGAGCCCCGGGACATCGTCGAACCGGCCAGCAGTCCCAACAGCATGACCGAGAAGATCTCGGTCGGACCAAATTTGAAGGCAAGCGCCACCAGTATCGGCGAGAAGAAGATCATCACCACGATACCGAAGGACGCCGCAAAAAACGATGCCAGCATGGCGAGGCCGAGGACCTTGCCGCCCTTGCCTTGCTTGGTCAGCGGGTACCCGTCCAGGCACGCCACCGCATGCGGCGGATGGCAGGGCAGATTGAGAAGTATGGCGCCGATGGCGCCGCCGTACTGGGAGCCATAAAAGATGCCAGCCAGCATCAGGATCGCCGGAACCGGGTGCATCGCGAAGGTCAGTGGCAGCAGAATCGATATGGCCGACAAAGGCCCCATGCCGGGAAGCACCCCGATGAGGTTCCCGACGAGCACGCCGAACAAAGACCACATCAGGTTGTGGGCCTCGAACGCAACGCCGAATCCGTACCACAGGCCCGCCAGAGACTGCTCGATCATCGCTTACCCCCAATGAAATAGTTGGAGCTGCAGCTGCAGCGCCCACCAGAATACGACTACCGCGATGACGACCATTGCAGATGAAAGCCAAAACGCCTGCTTCAGGGAATTGTCCTTGTCGCCCAGCGCTGAAATGAAAACGATGGCGAACGTGGCCGGCGCCAGTCCGCCGTATTCGCCCAGCACGACGAAGGCGACAACGCCGCCGATGATGCCGCCCCAGGCGCGCCAATCAAAAGGCGGGTGCGCGCCGGTTTCGATCTTGGCCCGGGGCGCGCCAAGTGCGATGGCGATTCCGATCGCGGCCAGGGCCACGCCCACCGCAGCCGGAAAGAATCCCGGCCCCATGCGCGCCAGCGTCCCGAGATGGAAGCGTGTTCCCGCATAGACGGCCGCAAGTCCGATGATGATCATCAGGGCGCCGCCGTAGTAATCCTTGTTGCGGCTGAATAGCGAACGCATCACCGCCCTCCTCAATATTTGCAAGTCGTCTGGAAAAGCCGCGCGTCGTTCCGCGCTTGTTCAATGTCGCGCGCACGAGCGGGAACCGCATTCGGCAGTTCGGCCCCGATCGACCAGGCGGGCACTAGGTGCCCCCTTGCTCCGCCTGGCGTCTGGCAGGTTTGCTCGGGAGCTTCTCCGGTTTGCGCGGGCCCCATACGCGGCTGTAGTACGAGTCGGCCAGCTGCAGCGCTCCCACCGGATTGTGCGCGAGCACCCGGTCCTTCGTCACCAATGTGGTCACCAAGCCCTGGGAATTGCGGATGAACAGGCTGTCGTGCCCGACGCACAGTCCCATCATGACGTTGAGTTCGCAGCCCGCACGATTGAGCAACTCCGCCTGCGACACCGGGTTGCACATGGGTTCGAAAGTACCCGGACGGATCTTCTCCCCGTCCTTGACGCCGATACTCTCCTTTGGCACGCCGCCGTTCTTGCATGCCACCGAAGTCACCTCCAGGTCATGGCTCTCGAGAATGGCGCTGAACACGCGCGACAAATCGACGAAGCTGATGCACGTCGCGATTCCCACTCTGCGGAAACCCATCTTCTTTGCGAACTGGCAGATCTCCTCCACTCGCGACCACTTGCAATAACCCTCGCCCTCGACCACCGCGGCTGTGTGCGCCACACGCATGGTGAGGGGATCGTCGTGCAATTTCCAGGCCGCGGCGATCCCCGCGGGATCCACCTTGGATGGGCAAAACGCGGGACCGCGTTCATCGCCTTCCCCTTGGCGGCACGCGCGAACCGTGCCCGGGCAATAGGCACAACCGGGGGTGTCGTAGCTCAATTGGCTTCTCCGGTAAGATATTGGTCGGGGGGCGGTTGTCTCTGACGCGCCGCTCGCCGTGCCACTGCGCAAATTCAAAACCTCACGATGCCGGGCGTGATGGATTCTCCTATGCGCTGCCGGCAGCAAGCTCAGGAAGTCATCACGATCATCAGCATGGCTGTATCCCGGTGACCACTTCCATCGCGCGAACGCCGCGCGATGCGGCGCCTCATGATTTCCTCAATTCCTTGCCCGCATCCATGCCGGCCTTGACTGCGGCGCGCTCGCCAACGCGCGCAAGCCAGGCTTCGATGGCGGGGAACTTGGCGATATCCTGGCCTTGCCGGGCATACGGAACCACCCATGGGTAAATTGCCATGTCCGCAATCGAGTAGGTGCCGGCGACATATTGGCTCTTCGACAGCGCAGCATCCAGCACACCATACAAGCGCGCGGTTTCCTTGACGAAACGATCCACCGCATACGGAATCTTCTCGGGCGCGGTGTTCAGGAAATGGCTGGTCTGACCGGCGATCGGACCCAGCCCTCCCATCTGCCACATCAGCCACTGGCTCACCGCATACCGCCCGCGCAGATCGGCAGGCCAGAACTTGCCCGACTTGTCGCCCAGGTACTCCAGGATCGCGCCGCTTTCGAACACTGCGACGGGTTCGCCGCCCGCTTTGGGTTTGCGATCGACAATGGCCGGGATGCGGCCGTTCGGGTTTATCTTGAGGAACTCGGGCTTCTTCTGATCACCGGACTGGATGTTGACCGGGACGATGTTGTAGGGCAGGGCACATTCCTCCAGCATGATAGTAATCTTCTTGCCGTTCGGGGTAGGCCAGTAATAGACGTCGATCATGATTCCTCTCTATATCTCATGGTTGTGGTTACAGCGTGAACCTGACACTCTTGTCCTTGTTGATCTGCTGCGTCAGACCGACCTCCCAGCTCAGGTACTCTTTCATATTGCGCACCGGATCACCGGGCGATTCGACGGGGCGCCGCCAGACGTCGTCCGGCGGATCAAGCATCGACTCCGGCCCGCTTGACATTGGCAGGCCTTGCATCGCCCACGCCGCCTTGCCTCCTTCGAGCACCGTCACGCCGGCGCGCGTCCCTGCATCGGCGGCCGCCAAGCGCGCGATAACGCCGTCGGACGAGGTCAGCACGACTTGCCTGCCGGCATCGAGTTCATTGAGCACCCTGCGCAGGGACCGGCGTTTGACAAAGCGCGCTCCCGGTAAATGGGCTTTTTCGTACTCGAGGCTGGTATCGAGATCGAGCACGTCGACCTCGGTTTCGCGGACCAGCGCGGCGAGGCCTGCAGGGCTTACGCCAGGCACGTCCGGGCAGGGGCTCGCGCAGTAGCGCCGCGGCTCCGGCCCGCACACCAGTTCGACCGGCTCCGCGAACATCGGCCACACCGCGACATGGCTCCAGCCCATTCTCCTCAACCATGCGGCAGCCATTGACGCACGGACGCCGTTGTCGTCGGCGACCACTACGCGCGCGTTTTGCACCATGAGGTACTTGTCTGTGGCCTGCAGCAATTGCCCTCCCGGCGCGTGCGCGGCGCGAGCGTCGTGCCCGGCGCAATACTCCTGCGCCGTGCGCACGTCGACGACGTAGGTCGTGCCCGTCGCCTGCGCGTCGCACCAAGCCCCGACAGTCGCGCGGGTTGCAAGTCCGATGCCGAGGGAGGCGCGGAGCCGGTCGGCAACCGCAAGAGCCGCGGCCGGATTGCGCGGAGCGGCGTCGAAACCCGCCGCAGGCATGTCCGGCTGCACGCCCTGATAGCCGGCCAGCAACCAGCCCATGGTGCCGTTCTCCAAGGCGTACACCGGGTTCGCGACGCCCGCGTCGCGCAAGCTCTGTGCGCCGAGGATGCTGCGGGTGCGGCCGGCGCAATGCACGACGACCGGCAGACTCGCGTCATCGACCACATTTGCCAGGCGATAAAATAGTTCCACTCCCGGAATATTGATGGACCCGGGCAGGGACCCCTTCAGGTACTCCTCGTGCGGTCGGCAGTCGATCAGCACGAACGGCTCCCCCGCCTGGCGCCTGCGCGCGAGCTCCTCGGGTTTCAGGCTGGGCGTATGCAGGCGCGCTTCCACCGCCTCGCCGAACGCCTTGCTCAGCGTATGGATTCCCGAGTACAGCGGCAGGCCCGCGCCACGCCAGCCCTCGAGGCCATTTGCAAGCACGCGCACGTCGGCGTATCCCCATGATCGCATGCGCCTGGCCGCCTCGAGCGCCTCGACGCGACCGTCGCCATCGCAAAGCACGACGCTGCACTCGCGACGCGGAACGCGCGCAGGAACGTCGATTTCGAGCTGGCGCAACGGGACCGAACTCGCCTTGAGCAAATGCATGCCGACGAACTCGCGCTCCTCCCGTACATCGATGAGCGCAAACTGCGCGTCTCCGTTTCCGAGGGCCAGCAGCTCCTCGGCGGCGATGTACGATTTCACAAAGCGCCCTGCGCTACCTTGACGCCCTTTGCCGCAGGGAATGTCCGGGTAGTCCCGGCAGCCATGTCGAACGCGGTTCGGGTATGAATATGTTCGATGCTGACGCCGTAGATATGCAGATTCAGGTGCGGGCCATCCTCACCCAGGTGGATCGAATGGACGTCGTCCGGCATCATCGCGAGTGCTTTGCCAGGAACGATATCCAGTTCCCCCGTCAATTCGACGCGGCCAACGCCTTCCTCGCTGGCGTCATCCAGCCGGCGGTACAACTTGTTGTGTTCGCGGCCGTGGACCCCCGCTATCACCGCCCATGTGGTGTGATTATGGGGAGGCGTTGAGCGGCCTTGCGCCGGACATGATACGTACAGTGCGTACCGGTGGTCTGCGTCTTCGGAGAGTCTGTACATGCTGCTGGTGCCGCCCTCGACCGCCGGAAACTCTTCCAGCGGAAACAAGTCCCGGCGTGTCGCGAGGCGCATGACCTCGTCCTTGATTCGCGCCAGCGACGACCTGTCTATGCCGCGCTCCGCGATCGCGCGAATGTTGATCATCACCTCCCCCACCAGCGCTTGCCGCTGCTGTGCAATATTCATCTTGTTTGGCCCTTCATGCATATGTGTCGACCACGCCGCGACTGAGCGCTTTCGCCCTGTCGCTCATTCGGCATAGGTCGTGGTCATCGATTCGCGCGCGTTGAACGCCGCGTACCACTTGGCGAGCTTCGGATGGCCACTGCGCCAGTCCTCCTTGGGAAAACGGCGGTCACCGACGCTGAGGGCGCAGCCGAGCGTGACATGACCGATATTGAGCGGCTCGCTCATCAGGTTGTCATCGCCCTCCAGCGCATCGAGCACATTGATGACGCGATTCCGCTCCAGTTCGATCATCTTCATATCGCGGCTCGCCTCCGGCCGCCACCCCTCGCGTACACGCGCGACGTGCGCCCCGATGACGGTGTCCGCGAGCGCGTTGAGCTTCAGTGCGCGCCAACGACGCGCCGGCTCTTCGGGAAAAAGTCTCCGTCCCTTGCTCAGGGAATCCAGGTATTCGCAGATCACGTTCGATTCGACCACGACATCCCCGTCGTCGGTCATCAGCGCGGGGATCATCCCAGTGGGGTTGACCCGCCAGAATTCCGTCGACGCATCGCGCAACGGCGGCTCTTCGGTCGTGATCTGCCCTGTCAGTCCGGCTTCCACCGCGACAACGCGCACTTTGCGCGCATAGGGTGACGTTGGTTTGAAATACAGCTTCATGCACTACCTCCCTTCTTCGTAGTTGTGGGGCCCGTGCGGTGCCCCGTCTGGATTCATCCCAAACTGAGCGGGGAGCCGGCTATGCGGTCGCCGAGCTTCACCAAGCCCGGTCCGACCACGGTCTCCAACCGTTTCAGCGGCAGCGTCCACGCGGCCCCGCCGCAGTTAAGGGCGAATACCGTGCCGGCTTGCTCCAGGCGCAGCGGCACACCCACGCCGTTTACGTCCTGATTCCAATCGCTGGCCGACATGCAAAACCCGCGCTCGCGCACATCGTCGACCGCATTCAGCAGACCGCGCTCGATGCGCTTGTAATTCTTGGGGTCCCTCGTCTTGCAGCGCCGCAGCACGTCCTCCTGCGCCTCGCTGCCCATGGCCGCAAACAGTGCGCGCCCCATTGCGCTCGTCGGAAGGTCGATGCGCGAGCCCGGATCGAGTCGTACCGTCACCGCCTCGGCCCCGCGGCACACTTCCAGATACAAGGCATCCAAACCGTCGGCAGTGCCTAACGCAACTGCCGCGTTTACTTTGTCCGCATACGTCTGCATCAACGGCCGCACAAGGTGACGCAGTTCGATACGCTTGAGGATCGGTTGAACAAGGGAGAGCACGCCGACGGCGATACCGTACTTACGCAATTTCTCGTCGTAACTCAGGTAACCGAGGCGCGTGAGCGTGTAGGTAAGGCGCGAGACCGTGGGTCTGGTGAGCTTGCTGCGCCTGGCGATCTCCTGGTTGGCCAGCCAATACTCGTCGCCATTGAAGGCGCGCAGAACTTCGAGCCCGCGCGCCAGCGCCGTCGCGAACTGACGGTCCCCGGCAGCCGGTTTTCCACCCTTCGCGACAGGTGCCGTGGTGGGGATGGGCTTGGATCTTGGACGTGGCATGTTGGTCGTACTCCCTGGTCAAGTATCGCCGAAAGAAACTGCGGGTGTCAAATTGCGGAATTGTTTTCCGCATAGCAGAATATGATTGAAGCCAGGCTATGGCTCACGGATTGCTTCCGTATATTGCGGCGCGCACCGCATTCCTTTGGATTGCCTGCATATCGGGGACGCGCGCAGTCGTATCGCAAAGCTGAATACGCCCCGCTCGGCACTCGAGCGCCGGGCGCAAGTACTGCTCGGCACTCGAGCGCCGGGCGCAAGTACTGCTCGGCGTTCTTGCAGAACCCGTTCATCTCCCCCGCCGGCCCGTGGTGGCGCAACGCCACTTGCGCCTCCACCCAGCAGGCCACGTCTGTCGCAGCGCCGTTTCCGATGACGCCCTGCATCCCCAGCGCCTCTCCGGTCGCATACGCCTGATCGAGGGACGCCGGGGTGGGAAACTTCCCCAGCTTCATCTTGAAGAAACGAAAGCCCCCGCACTCCCCCGCCCGGCGTATGTCCTGGATGCCCCTAATGCTCTCGTCGAGCATCGTCGGGATCGAGGTGCTGCGCGCCACCCTCAGATTCCCCTTCCAATCGTCGCTCGCGCAGGGTTGCTCGATCAATTCCATCCCCCGGCTATCGATCCGCTCGACGAAGCGAATTGCCGTTTCCGCATCGTATGCGCCGTTGAAGTCGACGCGAATTCTGGCGGCTTGCGCAGCGCAGCGCTGCACCAGCGCAATCCGATCCAGGTCGGCCTCGAAGTCCATGCCCGCCTTCAACTTGAGCGACGTATAGCCCGCCTTCAGCAGGGCGTCGACCTCCGCAGGCACAGCGGAAACATGCTGCGAAAGCACCGGCGCGATGATCGGAACCTCCGCGATTTGATCTACGCCGCGACACACATCGGACAGACCTCCCAGCGCGATCTCGATTGCCGCGGCCAGAGGGCTGTAGGAGTAGGGTCTTGCCGAGGCAAGCAGTTCCAGCCGAGCGAGCGCCGCTTGTGGTTGTAGCCCGACAAGTCCGGGCACAACGCCAATGAGGCTTTCCCATACTTGATCGACGGTTTCCTCGTTATACCCCCTTATCGGCGTAACCTCGGCGCAACCCTGGCGGCCGTCGTCCAGCCGCACCAACGCAAGCACGCTGTCGATTGCGGCAGTGACGCCGAGTGAGGACACATACGGAACGATGAGCGGCGTCGAAACGACAAACAGCGACACAGAGATCGGCATGGGAGAATATTCCGCTATGCAAAATTGCATTTTGCTTTGTTGACAACGGACTGTCCAGTCCCCTAACATCGGCGCGCATCACTTACCGCCGAGTGCACGGACGAGGAAGCGTTCATGCGCTGATGTTACCGGCATATAAAAATGGAGGATTCAATGAATAAGAGAGAATTTGTCGCTGCATGCGTCGCCATCCTCGCCAGCCCCCTCGCAAGATCGCAAGACGGCCCCTGGCCTGCGAAGCACCTGCGTCTCGTGGTGCCATTTCCGGCTGGCGGCGCGGCAGACGTTCAGGCGCGCCTGGTTGCCGTACGCCTTTCCGCATACCTGAAGCAGCCGGTAATCGTGGATAACAAGTCTGGCGCCGGGGGAAATATCGGCGCGGCGGAGGTGGCGCGTTCCCCCGCCGACGGCTATACGCTGTTGCTTGGCACCCCGGGTCCGATGGCGATCAACAAATATCTGTACCGTGATATGCAATTCGACCCGGAATCGGATTTCGTCCCGGTATCCTTCGTGTCCAGAATCACCAATGTGTTGGTGGTAAACGCAAAGCTCCCCATACGCGATGTCAATGAATTTCTCAAGTTCGCACGCGATGCGAAGGAACCCATCGCCGTCGGAATTCCCGGCAAGGGCTCGGCTGCACACCTTGCCGTCGTTTCTCTGGAGGAGCTCGCCAAACTCAAATTTACCGAAGTGTTTTACCGGGGCAGCGCTCCGGCGATCCAGGATCTCATCGGCGGAACCATTCCGTTCATGATCAGCGAGATGCCCTCGGTGATGCCGCATGTCACATCCGGCGTGTTGCGACCGCTCGCCGTGACCACCAGCGAAAAATGGCCTCTGGCACCGACCCTGCCGACTCTGGCGACATACGTGCCCGGATTCGAATCGACCGGCTGGTTCGTAATCGTTGCCCCAAAGGGAACGCCGGCCGCGGTTGTCACAACGTTGCGCGATGCGGTCGACAAGGTGCTGGCCGAACCTACGATCGTGTCGCGTTTCAATAGCCTGGGCGCGCAGCCGGTGGGCGGCTCACCCAAGGAACAGATTGAGCGCGAGTCGAGCCGGTGGAAGCGCGTCATCGCCAACGCGAAAATAGTGGTGGGCTAGCGCGGATCGGCTTGCCTCGATTCAAGGGGCAGCGGTCCAATGCGCGCTGAGCGAAACGCGGATTCGCCAAACACCTCTGTTGCTGCCAATCGAGCAGGCGCGCGCTCGATGCCACCGTGACGCGCGGGCAAGCGCTGAATGCGGAGACGGGTGCGTAGCCGCTCAGGCAGCGCTGAAATCGCAAAGGACGAGCGTCGCGACGGTTGTTCCGGGGCCTGCAAACCGGATATTGGAGTCGCAACATACTCCACGGTTCGCGCATCTTGCCCGGTGCAGGGCTTGCGCCTATAGTACGGCGCTTCAGGCGAAACCAGGATGCTGGACATGGCGCGCGAACAATTTGTCTTCAGCCATACACTGCGGGTGCGCTGGGCCGAAGTCGACCGGCAGGGCATCGTTTTCAACGGCAACTATTTCCTCTATTTCGACGTCGCCATCACCGAATACTGGCGCGCGATCGGTATCGATTACCCCGACGGTTTCGTCAAGGCCTTTGCCAGCGACATGTATGCGGTCAAGGCCACGGCGGAATACCATGGCTCGGCCGAATTCGACGACATCCTCGACATCTACGGCCGCACCGCGCGCCTGGGGCGCTCAAGCATGCAGTTCCTGCTCGAGATCTGGCGCGGCGACACCCATCTCGTCAGCGGCGAGCTGATTTACGTCAACGCCGATCCGGCGACAAAAAAGTCGCTTCCGCTGCCGCAGCCGCTGCGCCAGAAGATCGATGCCTACGAGCGGCTGATACCCCTGACCGGCGTAGCGCCGGCGTCCCCGCCCGAATAGCGCGCTCGCGGGCGTAGACGTCTGCGCTGCCGCCCTGCGCGCCACGCGCAGCGGCCTATCGGCTAAAATACGCGCTCCTCCGCTTTCTTCTCCCATGGGAAAAATCATGCAAGTCCGCGACAAGCTATACATCAACGGGCAGTGGGCCGCCCCCAGGGGCAGCAAGTCCATCGACGTGATCAAGGCCTCGACCGAGGAAGTCATGGGACGCGTTCCGGAAGGCACGCCGGACGATGTCGCCGCCGCGGTGGCGGCGGCGCGCGCTGCGTTCGACGCCTGGGCCGCAACGCCTGCCGCCGAACGCGCGGCTTTCCTGCAGAAAATCCACGAGGGTCTGAAAGCGCGCATGGAAGAGATCGGCAAGCTGATCGCAGGCGAAGTCGGCATGCCGGTGAAGCTCGCCACCCTGATCCAGGCGGGATCGCCGGCGGCCACCTTCGGCATGTACGCGAAAATGCTCGGCGGCTTCGCGTTCGAAGAGAGAGTCGGCAATTCGCTGGTGCTGCGCGAACCGGCCGGCGTGGTCGCCGCGATCACGCCCTGGAATTACCCGCTGCACCAGATCGCGGCCAAGGTTGCGCCGGCGCTGGCGGCCGGCTGCACTGTGGTGCTCAAGCCCTCGGAAGTGGCGCCGCTCAACGCTTTCGTGCTCGCCGAAATCATTCACGCCGCGGGCCTGCCTGCGGGCGTGTTCAACCTGGTGACGGGCTACGGCCCGGTGGTGGGCGAAGCGATGGCGGCCCACCCCGAAGTGGATATGATCTCCTTCACCGGCTCGACCCGCGCCGGCAAGCGCGTATCCGAACTCGCCGCGGCAACGGTGAAACGCGTCGCGCTTGAACTCGGCGGCAAATCCGCCGCAGTCGTGCTCGACGATGCCGACCTCGCCGCCGCAGTCAAGGGCTCGATCAACGCCTGCTTCCTCAATTCCGGGCAGACCTGCTCGGCGCACACGCGCCTGCTCGTGCCCGAGAGCAAATACGACGAGGCGGCGAAAATCGCGGTCGAAGTGGCCAAGGGCTTCAGCGTCGGCGATCCCTTCGGCGGCGCGGCCAAGCTCGGGCCGCTGGTGTCCGCGGCGCAGCGCGAGCGCGTGCGCGGCTACATCGCGAAAGGCGTCGACAGCGGAGCGGAACTGCTGTGCGGCGGCGCGGATGCGCCCGAAGGGCTGCCCAAGGGCTATTACGTCAAACCCACCATATTCGGCCGGGTCAAACCCGATGCCGCCATCGCGCAGGAAGAAATCTTCGGCCCGGTGCTGTCCATCATCACCTACAAGGACGAGGACGAAGCGGTGAAAATCGCCAACAACTCGCCCTACGGCCTGGGCGGCGGCGTCTGGTCGAAAGATGAAGCGCACGCGCAGAAGGTGGCGCGGCGCATGCGCACCGGCCAGGTGGACATTAACGGCGGCCCGTTCAACCTGCAGGCGCCTTTCGGCGGCTTCAAGCAATCGGGCAACGGGCGCGAGCTTGGCCGCTTCGGACTGGAGGAATTCCTCGAGTACAAATCCCTTCAACTGAAACCCGAACCCAAGGCCTGATGGCGATCACGTATTACTGGGAAGACTTCACCCCGGGCCGGGTGTTCGATACCGGCTCGCGCACGCTGTCGGAACCGGACATCACGCGTTTCGCGCGCGAGTACGACCCGCAGAGCTACCACACCGACGCGCAGGCCGCGAAAAGTTCGCCCTATGGCGGACTGATCGCGAGCGGCTGGCAGACCTGCGGCGTCACCATGCGCCTGATGTGCGATGGCTATCTGCTCGAAACCTCCTGCGTCGGCTCGCCCGGGCTGGAGGAGTTGCGCTGGCTCAAACCGGTGCGCCCGGGCGATGCACTGCGCCTGAAGACTACGGTGCTCGAAACGGCGCCCTCGGCAAAACTGCCCAATCGCGGCACGGTGCTGTTCCTGTGGGAGACCCTTAACCAGAACGGCGAGGTGGTGCTGTCGATGCGCGGCCGGCAGATGTTTCTGCGCCGCACGCCAGGGTAGCCGAAGGCAGCCATGAGCTATAAATATTATTGGGAAGATTTCTATCCGGGCCAGGTGCGCGAGTCCGGCGGCTACAGTCTGGCGGAGCAGGAGATCATCGAATTTGCGCGCAAGTACGATCCGCAGCCCTTCCATACCGACAAGGACAAGGCGGAGCAGTCCTATTTCGGCGGACTGATCGCAAGCGGCTGGCAGACCGCGAGCCTGTGCATGCGCATGATCTGCGATGTCTACCTGCTCGAAGCCGCAAGCCTGGGCTCACCCGGGGTGGACGAAGTGCGCTGGGTCAAGCCGGTGCGCCCGGGCGATACGCTGCATCTGAAGACGACGGTGCTCGAAACGCGCGCCTCCACCAGCCGCCCCGACATGGGCACGGTGCGCTCGCGCTCGGAGGTCTATAACCAAAACGGTGAACTGGTGATGCACATGTCCGGCGTGGGCATGTTCCGGCGCCGCAGCCCCGGCGCCGACTGACCCGGATCAAGGTCACGGACCGGGTACAGCGGGCGGCGCTGAGAACCCATTGCAAAAAACATTTTGCTGCGCCCAATCCGGGGGAGCATGAGGGGAGTTATCCCCTCATATTGAAACAGACTCTAGGCGCGGCGGCGAAACATTTCCTTGCGCGCAGCCGAGGTGATGGCGACGACCGCCGGATGCCGCAGCCGGCGCTCCACCGAAATCGCGTAGTACGCCTCGCTTACCGCCTCGGTGTGCCCGACCGCCACCACGCCGAACTGGCTGCGCACCTCTTCGGCAATCGCCGCGGGCGCGGCAAAAAAGCCCGCGCCCGCCCGGCCGAACGCCTTCAGCAAAGCGCCGTCATCGAATTCGCCGACGATGCGCGGATGAATCTGCTGCTCGTCCAGCCAGCGCATCAGCTTCGGTCGAACCGCAGCCTGCTCCCCCTGCAGCAGCAGCGGCGCGCCGTCGAGCAGGCGCGGAAACTTCCCTTTGTGCTTGCGCACGAGCTTCGGCGTGGCGAAGAAGGTCAGGCCGCATTCGCCGAGCAGGTGATTGTAGCCTTTGACGTTGACCGTCGCCGGCATGGGGCTGTCGGCGATCACGATGTCCAGACGGTGCACGGCAAGGTCCGCGAGCAGGCCGGCGAGCTTTCCCTCGAGGCAGACGATGCGCACCGGTTCCGGCAGGCGCACCGCCGGCTCCAGCAGCCGGTAAGCCACCGCTTTCGGCACGGCGTCGGCGACGCCGACGCTGAATTGCTGCGGGCGGCCTTGCGCGGGGCTGCGCAGCGCACTCTCGAGCGGGTCGCCCAGCGTGAAAATTTCGTCGGCGTAGCTCAAGGCGAGCCGGCCGGCATCGGTGAGCTCCAGGCGGCGTCCGACGCGCTCGAACAGCTTGTAGCCGATCAGCGCCTCGAACTGGCTGATCTGGCCGCTGATCGTCTGCGGCGTCAAATGCAGGCGCTCGCTGGCGCGCGCGATGCCGCCCGCCTTGGCGACCACCCAGAAATAGCGCAGGTGCTTGAAATTGAGTGTGGCCATCGCCGCGTCCCGATACGAGTGCTGCGAATGTAGCGCGAATTGCAGGTGTACGCTTCAGGCGTCGCGGCCGGGCTTGCGCCAGAGGCTGGCCAGCCAGGGCTGCTGCTCCGGCGGCAGTCCGCTCGGGCGGTAGTAGTGGCCAAGCTCGGTGTATCCCGCGCCGGCGAGCAGGGCGCGCCATGCCGCGAGATCGTGGTAGGCGCCGAAGCGGCCGCGATTCCAGCCCTCCTCGTTGCGGCCGCGCGGATTCGAGCTGAACAGCACGCCGCCCGGCTTCAAGGTGGCGTACAGCTGCGCCAGCACGCGCGGCAGTTCCTGCCCGGGGATGTGAAACAGGGAAGCGTTGGCGAATATGCCGTCAAATCGCTCGTCCGGCAGATCGAGGCGGAGGAAGTCCTGCTGCCACACCTCGCAGCCGCTGTAGGCGCGCGCCATTTGTGCGAAGCGCGCCGCGCCGTCCAGGCCCACCGCGGCATGGCCGAGTTGGGAAAACGTCTTCAGATCGCGGCCCGGTCCACAGCCGAAATCCAGGATGCGGTAAGGCCCATCGCCGTCCAGATGCTGCAGCAGCGCGGCGATGTTCTGGCTGACATCGTGATCGCGCGTGCCCTCGAAGAATTCGCCGGCGCGCTGCTCGTAGTGCTCCAGCGTGAGCGCGCTGATCCGCTCCAGGTCCTGCTCGCTGAGCTTCACTAGTGCTTCCCGCCGTAGCCCGCCACCCCCATCAGCAGCCGGGTGCAGCCGTAGGCGCTCCAGATGAGCATGCGCCGCCACAGCGGCTGGCGATGCCACATGTGCTGCGCAATCACTTTCGCGCCGCTTTTCATGTGATCGAGCAGGCTGCGGCGCAGGTCCTGCGCAAAGCGCAGGTCATCGACGACGATATTGGCCTCGCGCGCGAGCATCAGGCTGAACGGATCGATATTGGACGAGCCCACCGTGGCCCAGCGCCGGTCGATCACCGCAACCTTCGCATGCAGGAAACTCCTGTGGTATTCGTAGATCTCCACCCCGGCGTCCAGCAGCGAGCCGTACAGCGCGCGCGAAGCATAATGCAGCAGCAAGTATTCGATCCGACCCTGCAGCAGCAGCACCACGCGAACGCCGCGCGCAGCCGCCGCGCGCAGCGCATGGCGAAAACGCGCGCCGGGAAAGAAATAGGCGTTGGCGATGATGACTTCCTTGTGCGCGCCGCAGATCGCGTCCAGATAGGCGTCCTCGATGTCGGAGCGATGGCGAAAATTATCGCGCACCACCAGCACCGCGTGCTGCGTGCCGCGTTCGCCTGCATCGATGGGCGGATGCCGCTCGGCACTGCGCTTCAGACTCGCCCAGGCGACCCGGCGCCACAGCCGCTCCACCTGCTCCAGCACCCCCGCCACCATGGGCCCCTCGATGCGCACGGCATAGTCGTAGCGCGGCGGCGTATGGTGCGGCGTGTGCATGTCGTCGATGACGTTGATGCCGCCGACGAAGGCCACGCGCGCGTCGACTACCGCGAGTTTGCGGTGCAGCCGCCGCAGGCGGTTGCGCCGCAGCGTCAGCGGCGAAGTCTTTGGGCCGAAGATCAGTACCTTGATATTGGCCGCATGCAGCAGCCGGCGCGTTTCCTCGAACATGCCCTTGGAGCCGAAGCCGTCGACGAGCACGTGCACGCGCACGCCGCGCGCCGCCGCGCGCACCAGCGCCGCCGCGACACGCCTGCCGGTGTCGTCGTCGGCGAAGATGTAGGTTTCGAGGTAGATCTCCGAGATCGCCTCGTCAATCGCATGCAGCAGCGCCGGGAAATACGCCCTCCCGTTGGTGAGCAGCTGCAGTGCATTGCCGGCGATGAACTGCAGCGTCATCCGAGCTCCAGCTCCACGCTCAGCGCCGCATGGTCGGAGATGCGCGACCAGGGCAGGCCGTGGTGCACTTCGGCGTGGCGCACCGTGAAGCCGCGCGCGTAGATGCGGTCCAGGCGCAGCAGCGGAAACGTGCTCGGATAGGTG
>JAAOZY010000109.1 GCA_012274205.1 Betaproteobacteria bacterium | reverse complement strand
GTGCAGGTGTCCACACCCGAAGAGCTGGCCGCGTACACCAAGGAGCAGGTGGAAGTGTGGAAGACCGCGGTGCGCGACAGCGGCATGCCGCTGGATTAGCGATTGACCGCCGTGGCGAAAGCGGCGCAGGCCGGCGCGCAGATCGAAGTCAGCAATGTCATGTTCCTCGCCGGGCGCGGCGCGGTGATCGTGGGCCACGTGCGCGCGGGCGCGGTGCGCATCGGCCAGCTGAGCGCGCCGCTCGCGCTCGGCGCCAAGGCGGCGCAGCGCCTGGAAGTGAGCGTGATCGAACGCCTGTCGTCGATGGACGGCGGCGCCCAAGCCGTCGGCATTGGGTTCCGCAACGCGCCGGAGCTGCACGAGCTCAAGCGCTGCCTGCCCGCCGGCAGCATGCTGGTGCTCGAAGACCCGGCTGCTGATCCTCCATGACCGACAAGATAGCCGACGCCGCGCGCGCCGCCCACAAGCGCGCGGTCATCGCCATCGCCACCGCCACCGGCAGCACCTCGCTGCTGATGAACGTGTGGTTCCCGTTCCTGCCGCTGTACATGCTGCAGGTCGGCGCCAAGGACGAAGCCGCGGCGCTGCTGTGGGTGGCGATCGGCGCGAGCGCGCAGGGCGCCGGCCGGCTGATCGGCGGGCCGCTGTGGGGGCTGCTGTCGGACCGGCTCGGGCGCAAGACCATGTTCGTGCGCGCGGTGTATTTCGCCGCGCTCACCACCTTCGTGACCAGCATCATCAACGCGCCCTGGCAGATCGGCATCGCGCTCGGGCTGCAGGGCCTGCTCTCGGGTTTCGTCCCCGCGGCGGTGGCGCTGACCAGCGTCAGCGTGCCCGACGCCAAGGTCAGGGACGCGCTCAACGCCGTCTCCGGCTCGCAATACCTCGGCAGCGCGATCGGGCCGGCGGTGGGCGCGGCCATGGCGATCGGCTTCGGCTATCGCGGCGCAATCTTCAGCGCCGGCCTGCTGATCACCATGGTGGCGACCGCGGTGATCTTCCTCGTGCCCGCGGACACGGTGCGCAAGAAGGAGCTCGACCTCTCCGGCGCGGCCCCCGCGCTCGCGCCGTTCAAGCCGACGCTGCAGTTCGCGCTGGCGCTGCTGCTCTACTTCGCGCTATTCGCCCTGACCACGTTCCGCTCGGTATCGACGCCGATCGCGCTGAAGGACATCGCCGGCGCGCACGTCACCGAAGCCACCGGCCTCGCCTTCACCCTCGGCGGCATCGCCAGCGCCCTGGGCGTATTGGTCCTGTCGATGCGATTCTTCAAGCGCTGGCGCCTGCGCGACATCCTCGCCGTCACCTGCGTGCTCACCGCGTTCGCGCACCTGCTGCTCGCGCTCGCCAGCTCGGTCTGGCTCTACGTGCTCGCCTTCACCCTGGCCTCGTTCCTCAACGCATCGATGATGCCCGCCACCAACACCATGATCGCGCTCAACGTCAGCCGCGAGCGGCGCGGCACCGCCTTCGGCATCGGCAGCAGCGCGCAGGCGATCGCGTTCATGGTCGGACCGATGGGCGCGGCGATGTTCGCGACGTTCTCGCTCAAGGCGGGCTTCGCCACCGTCGGCGGCATGATGCTCGCGCTGGCGGGGCTGGTGGCGTTTGCGGTTAGGGAGCCGGCGGGGGAGAAGTAGGCAGGATCCGCGCATGTCGTTTGGGCGGCCGACGGTCGCTGGCGCGGGATCCCGACTGAGGCGCCCGCCTGATAGTTCCCATTTCGCGGTCGGAGTCGCCCACAGCAAGCACTAACTTTTCAGTTGGTTGCGGCGCCGTCCACGCGTAAAATGCAGGATATGAAACTCAACAAATCGAACCGCTTCCTGCATTCACCTACTGCAGCCGCATCGGCTCTATGGGTGTCTGCCAAGACGTCTTCCGCCGTGGAAGGCATACGCCAGCCGTTCGCTACCGGGCAGTTTGCGATGAAGGCGCCTAGCGCAGCGGCGCTTATTGACTACTGGAAGCAGCGCGCTTCCAAGTCCGGACGATAACCCGCAAGAACATTTCCGCAAGCGGCGCGTAGTCGCGATCGAGGGCTGCGTGAATACCGGCGATGTATCGCGCCTTTCCCCTCCCCTCCAGCGGGGAAAAGTCCAGGGGCGGCAAGCCCGCCTGCAAGCCCATGAGCACGGCCAGCAGACGCGCAATACGACCGTTGCCTTCGCGAAATGGATGAATGAGGATCAACTCGACATGCACTTCCGCGAGGGCTGCCGCAAGCTCTACGTCGGGTGCCGGTTGGCAGGGCGTGCGGCGAGCGAGGGGCCCGCGCGTTAACTCGGCCATCAGGTCCGGCACGCGCAGTGCGTTCGCAAATGGAAAGCCATCCTTGCTCATGTTGACGTTGCGGTACTCGCCCGCCCAAGCGTAGATGGGCCCCAGCCAATCTCTATGTAAATTGCGAATATCCGCGGCGGTAAAGCGGTGATCCTCCGAATAGCTCTCGACCACATGCTGCTGGGCAAGCAACAACGCTTGCGCCTCTGCCAAATTCATGTCGCGCACGCGCGTGATGCCCAGCAGGTTACGCAGCACTCGTCCGCGCGAGCCCGGTTCAAACTCCGCTTGCGGGCCGGTGGCCTGGTACTTGCGCGATTCGCCTTGTCCACTGGTCATCACGTCGCTTCCAAGATTCGGCCCCTGCGCTCGCCCGTCGCGCGTTTCAAACCCGTCAGCGGAGGCGCGAAGCAGCCTTAAGCATATCGCAAAGGAACGCCTCGTCGTTGCTCTCAGGCTTCATAGATCAGCTTCAGATCAGGGACAATGGCATCCCGCCGGAAAGGATTGCGCAGGATTTCCGGCGTGGCGATGTCCGCCTTGCGGCCGCCGAGCGCTGCGGAGAATTCGTCCTGCATCGCCGTGATGTCGAATAGCGAGGCGCGGCTGTCCGGCAGGAACTCGACCATCAGGTCCACGTCGCTTTCAGGCGTCAGCTCGCCTCTGGACGCCGATCCAAAGAGGCTTAGCTTGGCGATACCGTACTTGCGACACAAGGCCTCGAGCTTGACCTGCGAGACACGCAGCTTCTGCAAAACCGGGGTTGTCCCTTTGGCCGCGGTCGTCGCCACATAGCTCGCCACAGGCGAGTGCAGCGTCGGCGCGGCCACGGCTGCTTGCGTGGTGGTCGCCGCATTGCCGCCTCCGCGCGGCGACTTGAAATCCTTTGCTGCGAGATCGGCTCCGCGCGCGCGCGCGGCACGCTGCGCTTTCGCCCGCCCTGCGGTCTTGCGCAACAATCCGGCGAGTTCCGCGAATACCGGACACGCGCGATTGGCAGTGAAGTAGACCTGCCGTCCCACCGCATTGCGTCGCAAGACCCCTAGCGACTCAAGGGCCGTAAGGTCCCGGTGCAATGTTCCCGGCGACACCCCGGTCAGGCGCGCGAGTTCGCGCACGTGCTGCGGCTCGTCGGGGCGCAACAGCAACACCGCCAGAATCGCGGCACGCGTATCCCCCAGCAGTTGGCTAGCCAGACTCTTCATGTTCTCAACCAGGCAACAATTGTAGCCGTTTTGAGAACACAAGACAATCGGCGGTTAAGATCCGAGACGGTAACGACCAGCATTACTTCAGCCAAGAAATATTGTTATCTTTCATATGCCTGCGCGACATCCCGTGCGTCACCTGCGTGCTCGCCTTCACCCTCGCCTCGTTCCTCAACGCATCGATGATGCCGGCGACCAACACCATGATCGCGCTCAACGTCAGCCGCGAGCGGCGCGCCACCGCCTTCGGCATCGGCAGCAGCGCGCAGGCGATCGCGTTCATGGTCGGCCCGATGGGCGCGGCGATGTTTGCGCGGTTCTCGCTCAAGGCGGGGTTTGCCACCGTCAGCGTGCTACTGCTCGGGCTGGCGGTGATGGTGGCGTTGGCGGTGCGGGAGCAGGCGGGGGAGAAATAGCCAAGGTCCAGCGAAGGCAAACCCCCTTCCTCGAACCCGCGCATCGCGCGCAGGCGCCAATTGACCCGCCTATTTAATGTAGCTACAATAAATCATGCAGATCGAATTCGATCGGGCCAAGGACGTCGCGAACCTCGCAAAGCACGGCGTCTCTCTGAGCTTGGCGCACGAACTCGATTGGGAAGCTGCGCTGGTTTGGATCGATGACCGCTTCGAATATGGAGAGTTGCGAGTAATCGC
>JAAOZY010000016.1 GCA_012274205.1 Betaproteobacteria bacterium | reverse complement strand
GTGAGCAGATCCTCCACCAGCCGCTGCATGCGCTGCGTGTGCTCGCGCATCATCTCCAGATAGCCGTGTCGCCGCGGTTCGTCCAGTTTGACGTCGCTATTGGTGAGCGTCTCCAGGAACCCCGCCACCACGGTAAGCGGGTTTTTCAGTTCATGCGAGACATTGGCGACGAAATCGCGCCGCATGGTTTCGACTTTCTCCGCCTGGGTGATGTCGCTCGCAAGCAGGAGTTTTTGCTCTTCGCCGTAGGCGATGATGGCCAGCGACAGCAGCCGGCCCTCGCCGTGCGCCAGACGCAGGCTCAGCGGCTCGGCGTAGTCGCCCCGCTCAAGATAGGCGGCAAGATCCGGGTGCCGCACCAGGTTGACCAGGAGTTGACCTTGGTCGCGCGCTTCGTCCAGCCCGAGGTACTGGCTGGCAATCGGGTTGCTCCACTCGATGTGTCCTTGTGCGTCGAGCAGGACAACGCCATCGGGCAGGGCCAGCCCGGCATTGCGAAAGCGTGCGAGGTCGCCAGCGAGCTGGTGCTCCAGTTTGATGCGGGTGCGCACGAAGCGGTAGAGCCCGACCAGCACCTGATCCCATACGCCGCTGCCCTCCGGCACCGGCATGGCCATGGGATCGCGCAGCCAGTCGGCCAGCGCCGCCAGATTCGCCGTATGCCGCAGCAGCATCAGCACGAGCCCAAGGCAGGCGACAGCGAGCGCCCAGACGGGGTCGGCAAGCGCCCAGGCGATCAGGGCGGCTACGGCAATGCCGGCCAGCGCCCAGGCGCTGCGCATCCAGACGGAATTCAATTGACGCAAGCCAAGCCGATCGTTTCCACGCCGTCGATTATCGCATGCCCGTGCCGCGTCCCGCGCGGGCAGGGCGGCTCAGCCGGTGGCGGCGAAGCGATAGCCGGTTCCGCGCACCGTCTCGATCAGCGTGTCGTGCCCGCTCGCCTCCAGCGCCTGGCGCAGGCGGCGGATGTGCACATCCACGGTGCGCTCTTCGACGAACACATGATCGCCCCAGACCTGGTCGAGCAACTGCGCGCGGCTATGCACGCGCTCGGCGTGGGTCATGAAAAAATGCAACAGGCGGAATTCGGTCGGCCCCAGGTCCAGCGCCAGGCCGTTGCCGCTGACGCGGTGCGCAACCGGGTCCAGCCGCAGTCCCCGGACCTCGACCGCATCATCGGTCATCTGCGGCGCGCGCCGGCGCATCACCGCCTTGATGCGCGCCAGCAGTTCGCGCGGCGAGAACGGCTTGGTCACGTAGTCGTCCGCGCCCGCTTCCAGCCCGAGTATCTTGTCCTGCTCGGCCGATTTGGCGGTGAGCATGATGATCGGAATGCCGCGCGTGCGCGCGTTGGCGCGCAGATGCCGCGCGACCATCAGTCCGGATTGTCCCGGCAGCATCCAGTCCAACAGCACCAGGTCGGGCAGCGTCTGGCGTATGATGGCGAGTGCCTGTTCCGAATCGGCGGCGCGCAATGCATGGTGGCCCGCGCCCTCCAGGTTGACGGCGATCAGCTCCTGGATGGCGGGTTCGTCTTCTACGATCAGGATATTGAGCGGCATGGTCGGCGCAATAGTATGTCGGCTGCGTGACATTTTGGTTACAGCCGCTAGGGGGCCGGCCGCGGTATCATAGACGCCCCGCGGTGCGCGGACAGGGGTCATTACTCAAGGCGGACGTAGCGACAATGAACGGCAAGACCCACTTTGGCTTCGAACAGGTGGAGGTGACCGAGAAGGCGCGCAAGGTCGCGGGCGTATTCGACTCGGTCGCATCCAGCTACGACCTCATGAACGACCTGATGTCGGCGGGGATGCACCGCGCCTGGAAGGCGTTTACTATCGCGATTGCGGGAATCAGGACAGGCGAGCGCATTCTCGACGTCGCCTCGGGCAGCGGCGATCTGGCGCGCGCCTTCGCGCAGCGCGTGGGCACCGACGGCGAGGTCTGGATTACCGACATCAATCGCGCCATGCTCGAGCGCGGGCGCGACCGGCTGCTCGACGAGGGGCGCGCGCTGCCGCTGGCGCAGTGCGACGCCGAGCACCTGCCCTTCCGCGACGATTATTTCGACTGCGTCAGCGTCGCCTTCGGCCTGCGCAACATGACGCCCAAGGAAGCCGCGCTGGCGGAAATGCGGCGCGTACTGAGGCCGGGCGGACGCCTGCTGGTGCTCGAATTTTCGCGCGTGTGGCAGCCCCTGACGCGCGCCTACGATTGGTATTCGTTCAAGGTGCTGCCCTGGCTCGGTGCCAAGATCGCGCGTGACGCCGACAGTTACCGCTACCTCGCCGAGTCCATACGCATGCACCCGGACCAGGAGAAATTGAAGACCATGATGGAACAGGCGGGCCTCGGAAGGGTCGAATATTTCAACCTGAGCGCAGGCGTGGTCGCACTGCACCGGGGCTACAAAATCTGAAGCCGGGGCACGCCCGGCCGGTTTACACAACATTATCAAGAGGACCTGACATGAGACAGCTGGTTTCGACTTTGGTAGTAGCGGTAGTCACGCTCGCATTCGCGATGGACGATGCCGAAGCGCGGCGCCTGGGCGGGGGCAGAAGCCTGGGCGTGCAACGTTCCTCGATAAACCCCAGCCGCACTACGGCGCAGGCAGCGCCCGCGGCCAAACCCAATCCGGCCGCGAGCCCGACGCCCGCGGCGGCGCCCCAGCCCGCCGGCAACCGCTGGCTGGGCCCGATTGCCGGCCTCGCCGCCGGCCTGGGCCTGGGCTACCTGCTCGGCCACGGTGGCTTCGGCGGCATGCTGGGCACGCTGCTGCTGATGGCCTTGGTCGGTTTCGCCGTGGTGTTCGTGCTGCGCCTGTTCAACCGGCCCCGGACCGAAGGCAATATGCAATATGCCGGCGTGGGCAGCGAACCTGCTTCCGCGCCGCCGCCCTCGCTCGCAAGCGGCATAGGCGCAGAACCGGCCTTCGGCGGGCAGCCGCAGCCGAACGTCCCCGCCGGATTCGACACCGAAGGTTTTCTGCGCCAGGCCAAACTCAATTTCGTCAAGCTGCAGGCCGTGCATGACAGCGGCAAGCTGGGCGAGTTGCGCGAATTCACCACCGACGCGATGTTCGCGTCGATCAAGCAGGATCTGCTGCAGCACGGCGGCGTTGGACAACAGTCCGACGTGGTCACGCTCGACGCTGATTTGCTGGAAGCGCTCACCGAAGGCGACACGCACTGGGCGAGCGTGCGCTTCTCCGGCACGATACGCGAAACCCCGGATGCCCGGCCCGAAGCGTTCGAGGAAGTGTGGAACCTGGCGAAGCCGGTGTCCGGCGCGAGCGGCTGGGTGCTCGCGGGCATCCAGCAACTGCAATAGCCAGGGCCGCGTACCAGCCGTGTTGCCGCACCCGGGAATATACGCTCTCAACCACCTGCTCAACGCGGAGGCTTGGGCGCGCGACAAGCTCAAGCCCTACGCCGGGCAGTGCGTGGAATTCCGCTCGCCGCCGCTGCCCGCGCTGTACCTGGTCATCCTCGACTCCGGGCTGGTGAGCCGTGCAGCCCAGGACGCGGTGCCCAACCTGATCGTCACCATCGGCCCGGGCGCGTTGCCGGCCTCGCTGCGTGGCGAAGACACGTTGATGCGCGAAATCGGCATCGACGGCAATGCCGACCTGGCCGGCACGGTGCAGTACCTGTTCCGCCACTTGCGCTGGGACCTCGCCGAAGACCTGTCCAAGGTGTTCGGTGACGTGCTCGCCCAGCGCATGGTGACCGAAGGCAGGCGCTTCGCCGCGTGGAACCGCGAGGCCGCCGGGAAGCTGGCGCAAAATTTCGCCGAATACTGGATCGAGGAGCAGCCGCTCCTGGCCCGCCCCGCCGACGTGCGACAATTCCTCGCCGAGGCGGACCGGCTCCGCGACGATCTGGCGCGGCTGGAAAAGCGCATTGAAAACCTGACCGGGAAAGCCTGAACCGCGAGGGCCGCCACGGATGCATCGGTGCAGGATGCCGTCTTTCCCCGGTGTCTCCGGCGCCCTTAGCGGTTAAAATCCGTATTCCGGTTTCCAGGCTAATCAATTGCAGCGCCTTCTGCGCCTCGCCCGTATCGTCTTCGTCGGCATCCGCTTCGGCCTGGATGAGTTCGTGCTCGCGCATGCGCGCACGCGCTTCCTGCTCATCGTGGTGCGCCGCGTGCTGTTCTGGCGCCGGCTCACCGAGCCGCGCGCGGTGCGCCTGCGCCTGGCACTCGAGGCCCTCGGACCGCTGTTCGTCAAGTTCGGCCAGGTGCTTTCCACCCGGCGCGACCTGCTGCC
>JAAOZY010000108.1 GCA_012274205.1 Betaproteobacteria bacterium | reverse complement strand
GGTCGGTTGCGCCGGGCCTGCTCATGCTGATCCTGATGCTGGTGCCGCCGCTGCTGATGGCGCTTTCAGTGGTGCGCGAGAAGGAAACCGGCGCCATTTACAACGTGTACTCGTCCACGATCACGCGCGCCGAGTTCCTCACCGGGAAGCTGCTGCCGAGCGTGAGCATTTCCTGCATCAATGCCGGCATCCTGTGGCTGCTCGCGACCTTGTATTTCGGCACGCCGTTCAAGGGCAGCCTGCTCTTTTTCGGCGTCGCGACCCTGCTCTACATTTTGTGCACCACCGCCCTTGGACTGCTGATTTCGCTGCTGGTGCGCACGCAGCAGGCGGCAATGATCATTTCGCTGGTGATGTCCATCATCGTGTCGATCCAGTTTTCCGGCCTGATCACCCCGGTGAGTTCGCTCAGCGGAGGCAACTACGTGATCGCCCACGCGTTTCCGGCGATGTACTATAACGCCGTGGTTAAAGGCGCCTTCCTCAAGGCGATCGGATTCGAGGTGCTGTGGCCGCAGCTGCTGCTATTCACCCTCTATGCAGCCGTGGTGTTCTTCCTGTGCCACCTGCTGTTCCGCAAACGGACCCGCACATGAGCCGGCCTCACGCCCGGACCCTGACGCTGGCGCGCATCTGGCTGCAGCAGACCACGGTGCTGGCGATGAAGGAGATCAGGCAGCTGCTGCGCGACCGCGCACTGTTCATCTACACCGTCTACATATTCACCGCCAATATCATCATTGCCGCCGGCGGCGCCAGCAACGAATTGCGCGATTCGCCGGTGCGCGTGCATGACGCGGACCGCAGCGTCGCATCGCGCGAACTGATCTACCACTTCCAGCGGCCGCGCTTCCGCCTTGCGGGCGAGGTCGAATCGGCGTCCGCGGCCATGCGCATGCTCGACCGGGGCGAGACGCAGATGATCCTGGACATCCCGCCCGATTTCGGCGAGTCCTTGCGGCGGCAGCAGCCTGCGCACGTGCAGGCCCTGATCGACACCAGCCAGGCCAACACCGGCTACCTGGCCTCCAGCTATGCCGCGCGCATCGTCGCGCGCTTTTCCGAGGACTGGGCGCAGCGCAACATCATCCGCGCCGGCGGCGATCCGCGCAATTTGCCCGCGATCAAAAACGAGCTGCGCGTATGGTACAACCCGGATCTGAACGACAAGTGGTTCAACACCATCTCCGAGCTGCTGACCATGGTTACCGTGGCCTGCATCCTGCTTCCGGCGGCCGCGATGATCCGCGAGAAGGAGCGCGGCACCCTGGAGCAGCTGCTGGTATCGCCGCTGACGCCGCTGCAGATCATGCTGTCCAAGCTGCTGTCGATGATGCTGGTCATGCTCTGCGGTACCACGGTCGCGGTATTCGGCATCATGCTGCCCCTGTACCACGTGCCCTTCGTGGGCAGCGTACCTTTGTTCTTCCTGCTTACCGCTCTCTACGCGTTTACCAATGCGGGACTCGGATTGGCCGCTGCGACTTTTGCACGCAACTCGGCGCAGGTCGGCCTGGTGGTGCTGCTCATGGTGATGCCCATCGTCATGCTTTCGGGCACCTGGACGCCGATGGAGAGCATGCCGGCATGGCTGCGCGCGCTGATGTATCTGTCGCCGCTGCGCCATTTCATCGAGATTGCCTACGGCATACTGCTGCGCGGCGCAGGCTTCGGCCTGCTGTGGCCTTCGGTGCTGCCGATGGCGGCGATCGGCGTCGCCCTGTTCGCCCTGGGACTGGCGCGCTTTCGCACCCAGTTCGTCTAGCCGGGCAGCGGATCAGGACTGCAGCCGGCCTTGATATCCGCAGCAGGAGCGCTCTTGTTCGGGATCTTCAATCCACGACCCTGCCGCGCATCTGCTTGATCGCACCGCGCCGGGTCTTGCTGTCGAGGCGCTTCCTCTGCGAACTGCGCGTCGGCTTGGTGGGCCTGCGCTGCTTGCGCGATACGGCGACGCTGCGCACCAGCTCCTGCAGGCGCCCCAGCGCTTCCTCCTTGTTCATTTCCTGGCTGCGGTGCTGCTGCGCCTTGATCACCACCACGCCGTCCTTGGTAATGCGCTGGTCGCGCAGCCCGAGCAGGCGCTGCTTGTACGAAACCGGCAGCGACGAGGCACGCACGTCGAAGCGCAGGTGTATCGCGCTGGCAACCTTGTTTACATTCTGCCCGCCCGCACCTGGGCGCGGATCGCGCTGATCTCGATTTCGCCGGCCGGGATGGAAACGTTGTGGGAAATGTGCAGCATGGTGGCGGTGCGCGCTCAGTGCGCCGCGTGCAGGCGGCCGAACGCACGCTTTTCCTGGGGCGACATCTGCTTGATCTGGTACTCGGCCTTGCTCGCCGCCGAGCGGTCGGCAAATTCGAGCACCGCCAGCAGGCGCCGCGGCGGGTGCGAACGGGTATAGCGCGCGCCCGTGCCGCTCGCATGCGCGGCGTAGCGCGCCTGAACGTCGACCGCGATACCGGTATAGATGCTGCCGTCGCTGCACTCGATCAGGTACACGAACCAGGCCATGCGCACCCAGCGCCGGCAAGCCTTATTTCAGGCCGTTCTTGTAACTTCCTTCCGTCAGCTTCGCCTGTGCCGCCGCCAGCCGCGCAATCGGCACGCGCGGGCCGGAGCAGGATACGTAGTCGATGGCAATGCTGTGGCAGAAGTGAATGGACGCGGGATCGCCGCCGTGCTCGCCGCAGATTCCCACCTTGAGCTCCGGCCGGGTCTTGCGGCCGCTCTCCACCGCCATCTTCATCAGTTGCCCCACGCCCTTGACGTCCAGCACCTCGAACGGATTGTCCTGCAGGATGCCGGTCTCGAGATAGGCGGGCAGAAACTTGTTTTCCGCGTCCTCGCGGCTGAACGAAAACGTGGCCTGGGTCAGGTCGTTGGTGCCAAACGAGAAGAACTCCGCGTCCTGGGCCATGCGGCCGGCGCGCAGGCAGCCGCGCACCACTTCGAGCATCGAGCCAAATTTGAATTTCACGTTGATGCCGTGGGTCAGCTCCACCACTTTGTGCACGCGCTTCACTTTCTCGTGGATGCGCAGCAGTTCCTCCACCGTGGCGACCTGCGGCACCATGATTTCGGGGTAGATTTCGGTGCCTTCCTTGGCGCACAGCGCGGCGGCTTCGAGTATCGCCTGAATCTGCATCGCGTAGATTTCCGGATAGGTGATGCCCAGGCGCACGCCGCGGTGTCCCAGCATCGGATTGACCTCGGCCAGCGCGCGCACCTTCTTCAGCGTCACCTCCTTTTTGGTGATGACGTCCGCTTCCATGTGCGAGTCCTTGAAGCTCTGCAACCCGCCCATGAGCTTGTTCAGGCCGTCGGCGTACTGCTGGTACAGCCTGGGATTGAGCAACTTCAGTGTCTCCGGCAGTTCTTCCAGGCCCTTGATGGTGTCGCGCAAATGGTGCAGCTGCGCGATTTCCAGCTCGAGCTGCGCCGCGGTCGGCAGAAATTCGTGCATCGGCGGATCGAGCAGCCGTATGGTCACCGGCAGCCCCTTCATCGCCTTGAAGATGCCCTTGAAATCCGCGCGCTGGATCGGCAGCAGCCGGTCAAGCGCCGACTGGCGCGCCTCAACGGTTTCGGCCAGGATCATTTCCTGCATGATGGGCAGGCGGTCGGTGCTGTTGAACATGCGCTCGGTGCGCACCAGGCCTATGCCCTTCGCGCCAAATTCGCGCGCGCGCAACGCATCTTCGGGCGTGTCGGCGTTGGCCATCACCTTCAGGGTCGCGACCTCGTCCGCCCAGGCGAGCAGCGTCGCCATTTCCCCCGAAAATTCAGCTTCCACGGTCGGCACTTCGCCGGCATAGACGTGGCCAGTGCCCCCGTCGATGGTGATTACGTCGCCTTCATGCAGCGTGGTGTCGCCGATCATGGCGCTGCGCGCCTTGTTGTCGATCACGATCTGCTCGCAGCCCGAAACGCAGGGTTTGCCCATGCCGCGCGCGACCACGGCGGCGTGCGAGGTCTTGCCGCCGCGGCTGGTGAGTATGCCCTGCGCCTTGAAAAAACCGTGGATGTCTTCCGGCTTGGTCTCCTCGCGCACCAGGATGATCTTCTCGCCCGCGTTGCCGCGCGCCTCGGCGGTGTTCGCGTCGAACACGATCTTGCCGGAAGCGGCGCCGGGGGACGCCGGCAGCCCCTGCGCCAGGGATTTGCCGTGGAAATTCGGCGACAACTGCGGCACCAGCAGTTGCTCCAGCATCGGCGGCTCGATGCGCAACAGCGCGCGTTCCTTGGAGATCAGCCCCTCGTGGAACATTTCGACCGAACTGCGCACCATGCCGCGCGCGTTCATCTTGCCGTTGCGCGTCTGCAGGCAGTAGAGCGTGCCGCGCTCGATGGTGAACTCGAAATCCTGC
>JAAOZY010000107.1 GCA_012274205.1 Betaproteobacteria bacterium | reverse complement strand
GGGACCTCGCGAATAATCTTGCGCTTTTTTGCGAAAATTTGTTAAAATAGAACGTTTTAGACCCAATCAACCGGTTAGGAAGACAGTTTTATTATGAAAATCGCACAAGAACTCCGCGCAGGCAATGTGATCATGCTCGGAAACGACCCGATGGTGGTGCAGAGAGCCGAATTCAGCAAGTCCGGGCGCAATGCTTCCGTGGTCAAAATGAAACTCAAGAACCTGCTGTCCGAATCGATCAGCGAGAGCGTGTACAAGGCCGACGAGAAATTCGACGTCGTGGTGCTGGAGCGCAAACAATCCACCTACTCGTATTTCGCCGACCCGATGTACGTGTTCATGGATGCCGACTACAACCAGTTCGAGGTCGAGAAAGACAATATGGGCGAGGGCATCAATTTCCTCGAGGACGGCATGGAATGCGAAGTCGTGTTCTACGATGACCGCGCGATTTCGGTGGAACTGCCGAATACCGTGGTGCGCGAAATCATCTACACCGAGCCGGCCATACGCGGCGACACCTCGGGCAAGGTGCTGAAGCCGGCCAAGATCAACACCGGCTTCTCGGTGCAGGTGCCGCTGTTCTGCGCTACCGGCGACAAGATCGAGATCGACACCCGCACCGGCGAGTACAAGCGCCGCGTCTGAGCGCTTCCGCTACTGCCAAATGGGCGCGCATGGTCGCGCCCATTTTTTTGCCGTGGCACTGCTGCTGCAGGCCGGACGGATGGCCGGCACCAAGCGCTTGACTCCACTTGACGGTTGGACATTTAGCGGGTATAACGCGGACAAGTGTTTAGTTTCAAGTGCTTGAGAGCGGTTCCCTGAGCGGTACGTCCTTTTCAGTCTTGAGATTCAAACATTGATCGGGCTTGGCCCGAATTCTCAACTTTTAAAGGAACGCAAGATGGCAACCGGCACAGTGAAATGGTTCAATGACTCCAAGGGCTTCGGCTTTATTACCCCGGATGGCGGCGGCGAAGATTTGTTCGCGCATTTCTCCGAAATCAACATGCAGGGTTTCAAGACGCTCAAGGAAGGGCAGAAAGTGTCCTTCGAAATCGTCGACGGCAAGAAAGGCAAGCAAGCAGCGAAGATTCAAGCTGCGTGAGTCAACCAGTTTCCAATTGAAAAGCCGGGTGAACAACCCGGTTTTTTTTATTCTGGGGACCGCCATATATGGACCGCCCGCGAATTTATGGACCACCCGCGGGTAAACCTATCGCGGGCTGATTGAGGGCTCGTGCCTTGCGATGCGCTGTGTCGCGGCAATTGGCATCGCTGAGGTTCTGCGTAATCCGTGAAAATCGTTATTTGGCGTATTTGCGAAATTCGGGTTTGCGCTTTTCGCGAAAAGCATTGCCGCCTTCCTTCGACTCGTCGGTCGCGTAGTAGAGCTTGAGCGCCTGCATCGCGAACGAGGAGATGCCGCGAATCATCTCGGTGTCGACGTTGAACGAGCGCTTGGCCAGCGCAATCGCGGTCGGACTCATCTGCAGGATTTCGGCGCACCATTTCGCCACCTCGGCGTCGAGTTGCTCGTGCGGCACGACCGCGTTCACCAGCCCCATCGCCAGCGCTTCCTGCGCGCTGTAGCGGCGGCACAGGTACCAGATCTCGCGCGCCTTCTTCTCGCCGACCACGCGCGCGAGCAATGCCGTGCCGAAGCCCGGATCGACTGAACCTACCTTCGGGCCGACCTGGCCGAACTGGGCCTTGTCCGAAGCGATGGCGAGATCGCACAGCGTCACCAGCACATTGCCGCCGCCGATGGCGTAGCCGTTCACGCGCGCCAGTACCGGTTTCGGAATGTCGCGGATGATGCTCTGCAGCTCTTCGACCGGGAGGCCGATGGTGCCGCGCCCGCCATAGCCGCCATCCTCGGCATCCGCGCTCTGGTCGCCGCCGGTGCAGAAGGCCTTGTCGCCGGCGCCGGTCAGCACCACGACGCCGATGTCGCGGTTCCAGCCGGCCTGGCCGAACGCGCGGATCAGCTCTTCGCAGGTGTCGCTGTTGAATGCGTTATAGACCTTGGGCCGGTTGATGGTGATGGTGGCGACTCCGGCCTGCTCGGTATAAACGATGTTCGCGAATTCCATGTTGTGCCTTTGCTCTTATCCGGACGCGTATTGTTGTCTGATTCGACTGCGTTCGGTATTATGATTAGCACACAAGCTTGGCGCAACCGAGATCGGCGCCGGGACACCAAGAAGCAGCCAGGGAGGTTGCAACTTCTGCCTCCGGAGCGCTGTTCGATCCGCTTGCCCCTGCAGATTCCAACCACGCAAATCCGGAGAAAAAAATGGACATTCCCGCTCCCGATCAACACCAGGAGCTGCGCGAGGCGCTGCGCGATCTGTGCAAAGAGTATCCCGACGAGTACTGGCGCAAGCTCGATTACGAGCGCGAGTTCCCGGTTGCCTTCATCGATGCGTTGACCAAGGCCGGCTGGCTGGCGGCGCTGATCCCGCAGGAATACGGCGGCTCGGGCTTAAGCCTCGCGCAGGCCTCGGTGATCATGGAAGAGATCAACCTCAACGGCGGCAATTCCGGCACCTGCCACGGCCAGATGTACAACATGGGCACGCTGCTGCGCCACGGCTCGGAAGCGCAGAAGCGTAGATACCTGCCCAAGATCGCCTCGGGCGAATTGCGGCTGCAGTCCATGGGTGTGACCGAGCCGACCACCGGCACTGACACCACCAAGCTCAAGACAACGGCGGTGAAGCAGGGCGACCGCTATGTGGTCAACGGCCAGAAGGTGTGGATATCGCGCATCCAGCACTCCGATCTGATGATACTGCTGGCGCGCACCACGCCGGTGGCGCAGGTCAAGCGCAAGTCCGAGGGCATGTCGATCTTCATCGTCGACCTGCACCAGGCGATAGGCAAGGGGCTCACGCTGCAGCCGATCCGCAACATGGTCAGCCACGACACCTGCGAACTGTTCTTCGACAATCTCGAGATTCCGCAGGAGAACCTGATCGGCGAGGAGGGGAAGGGCTTCAAATACATCCTCGACGGCCTCAACGCCGAGCGCATCCTGATCGCGGCCGAATGCATCGGCGATGCCTACTGGTTCATCAACCGGGGGAGCGCCTATGCCAAGGAGCGCATCGTGTTCGACCGGCCGATCGGCCAGAACCAGGGCGTGCAGTTTCCGATCGCCGAGGCCTACATGGAAACCGAGGCGGCGAACCTGATGCGCTGGAAGGCCTGCGGCCTGTTCGACCAGCACCAGCCCTGCGGCGCCGAGGCGAACATGGCCAAGCATCTCGCGGCGAAGGCTTCATGGGAGGCGGCCAACATCTGCCTGCAGACCCACGGCGGCTACGGTTTCGCCGCCGAGTACGACGTCGAGCGCAAGTTCCGAGAAACGCGGCTGTACCTGGTGGCGCCGATTTCGACCAATCTGATCCTGTCCTACGTCGCCGAGCACGTGCTCGGCCTGCCGCGTTCGTTCTGAGCATGGCGAAGATCAGCGGCCGCAGCGCGTTCCTGAAACTTCTGATCGACGAGGGCGTAACGCATCTGTTCGGCAATCCGGGCACCACCGAGTTGCCGCTGATGGAGGTGGTGCCGGATTGTCCCGAGCTGAACTACGTGCTCGGCCTGCAGGAAGCGGTGGTGGTGGGCATGGCCGACGGCTATGCGCGCGCCTCCGGCCGGCTCGCGGCCTGCAGCCTGCATGTCGCGCCGGGCCTGGGCAATGCAATGGGGGCGCTCTACAACGCCAAGTTTTCCGGCTCGCCCCTGATCGTCACCTGCGGCCAGCAGGAGCAGGGCCACGGCCTGCTCGAGCCGCTGCTGTACGATCCGCTGCTGCCGATTGCGCAGCCCATGGTCAAGTGGGCGGTCGAGGTGACGCGCGCCGAGGACCTGCCGCGCATCGTGCGCCGCGCCGCCAAGCTGGCGCTGACGCCGCCGACCGGCCCGGTGTTCATCAGCCTCCCGGGAGATGTGCTCGACGCCGAAGTGGAGCTCGACTTCGGCAAGCCAACCCGCGTCGATGCGCGCGTGCGGCCCTCGGACGAGGCGCTGGAACAGCTCGCGGCGAAGCTGCTCGCGGCGAATAAGCCGATGATCCTCGCCGGGCAGGAACTGGCAACGCACGATGCGTTTGCCGAAGCGGCCGAACTCGCGGATTTGCTCGGCGCCGCGGTATACCAGCAGCCGATTCCCTATTGCGCGCAGTTTCCGAGCGCGCATCCGGCCTATCTCGGCGCGCTCACGCGCAACCAGAACCAGGTGCGCGCGCTGCTCGAGCCCTACGACCTGATGTTGTGCCTGGGCGCAGACCTGTTGCGCATGTCGGTCTACAGCCCGAGCGCGCCGCTGCCCGAGCGCATGCAGGTGCTGCACCTGAGCGAACGCGACTGGGAACTGGGCAAGAACTATCCGACCGAGCTCGCGCTGCGGGCGAACGTGAAGGAGACGCTGCGCGCGCTGCTGCCGCTGGTGCGCACACGGCACGACAGCGCCGCGGCCGGGCGCAGGCTGGCCGCGCTCAAACCGCGCAACTGGTTGGCGCAGCGCGAGCAGGCGCGCGGCGAAACGCTGCGCGCCGCGCAGACCGTTCCTATCGATCCGCGCTACCTGATGCTCGCCATCAGCGAAACGCTGCCGCACAATGCCATCGTGGTGGAGGAGGCACTGACCTCGTCGGTGTCGCTGCCCGGATTCCTCGAGCTGCGCGATACGCGCGCCTACTACGGCCTCGCCAGCGGCGGCCTCGGCTTCGGCCTGCCCGGCGCGGTGGGCATCAGCCTGGCGCAGCCCGGGCGGCCGGTGGTGGCGGTCATCGGCGACGGCAGCAGCATGTACGGCGTGCAGGCGCTGTGGACGGCGGCGCACCTGAAGCTGCCCATCATCTACGTGATCTGCAACAACCGCAGCTACCGCATACTTAAGGAGCGTTTGGTGTCCATGCGCGCAAGCGATCGCTTCACCGGCATGGACCTGCGCGACCCGGAAATCGATTTTGCCGGCCTCGCGCGCTCCCTGGGTGTGCACGCCGAGCGCGTTGCCGATCCGCAGGCTATAGTGCCCGTCTTGCGCGCGGCGCTGGCGTCGGGCGGGCCGCGTCTGATCGAGGTCATGGTTGCCGACGGATTCGGAGGCTGATATGTCGAAGTTCGCACTGGGTCAATCCGTCACGCGCCTGGAAGATGCGGCGCTGGTGCAGGGGGCCGGCCGCTACAGCGATGACGTCGAGCTGGCCGGCGCGGCGCATGCATGCGTGCTGCGTTCGCCGCATGCGCATGCAAACATCCGCGGCATCGACACCGCGGCTGCGCGCGCGGCAGCGGGCGTGCTGGCGGTACTCACTGAAGCGGACGTGGCCAATGACGGACTAGGGGACATTCCCTGTCTGGTGCCGGTGACCAATATCGACGGCAAGCCGCGCGCCGATACGCCGCGGCCGCTGCTCGCGCGCGGGCGCGTGCGCCACGTCGGCGATCCGGTCGCGCTGGTGGTGGCCGAGACGCTGGCGCAGGCGCGCGACGCCGCGGAATTGATCGACGTCGATTACGATCCGCTGCCGGCGGTCGCGGACACGCGCGCCGCGGCGCAGGCGGACGCGCCGCAGGTGTGGGAACACATCCCGGGCAATTTGTGCTTCGACATCGGCGCGGGCAGCGGCAAGGCCGCGGTGGACGCGGCCATTGCCGGCGCCGCGCACGTCACGCGGCTGGAACTCGTCAACAACCGCATCGTCGCCAATCCGATCGAGCCGCGCGCGGCGCTGGCCGATTACGATGCCGCCAGCGGCCGCTCGACGCTGTACACGCCGAGCCAGGGCCCGCATGTCATCCACGGGCAGCTGGCCGAAGCGGTGCTGAAAATCGACAAGGCGCTGCTGCGCGTGGTGTCGGGCAATGTCGGCGGTGCGTTCGGCATGAAGATCTTCCTGCATCCGGAGCAGCCGCTGGTGGTCTGGGCCTCGCGCCGGCTCAGGCGCGCGGTGCGCTGGACCGCGGACCGCAGCGAGAGCTTTCTCTCCGACGTGCAGGGGCGCGACCACTACTCCGTCGCCGATCTCGCGCTGGACAAGGACGGGCATTTCCTCGCGCTGCGCGTGAGCACGCATGCCAACATGGGTGCTTACCTGTCGAACTACGCGCCCTTTATTCCGCAGCTGTCGGTGCCGATGCTCTCCGGCGTGTACCGCATCCCGGCGATCTACGCCAACATCCGCGGCATCGCCAGCAACACCGTGCCGGTGGATGCCTATCGCGGCGCCGGCCGCCCGGAGGCGATCTATCTGGTCGAGCGCGTCGTCGACGTGGCGGCGCGCGAACTCGGGCTCGCGCCGGACGAACTGCGCCGGCGCAATTTCGTCAAACCCGGCGACATGCCCTACCAGACGCCGGTGGAGAGCTGCTACGACTCGGGCGATTTCGCCGCAGTGATGAATCGTGCGATGGGCAAAGCCGACTGGGCAGGGTTTCCCGCGAGACGGGCCGAGGCCGGGCGGCAGGGAAAGATACGCGGCATCGGCCTGGCCATGTACATCGAGCGCTGCGGCGGCGGCAACGGCGACACCATCGTGCTCAAGGTCGATGCGGCCGGCACGGTGACGCTTTACTCGGGCATGCAGGACAACGGCCAGGGACATATCACCACCTTTGTGCAACTGCTGCCGGACAAGCTCGGGCTGGACGCGAGCCAGATCCGCGTGGTGCAGGGCGACAGCGATGTCGTGCCCGCGGGTTTGACCGGCGGCTCGCGCTTTCTTGCGATCGGCGGCGTCGCCGCGCTTGCCGCGGCGGACGAAGTGATCGAGCAGGGCAAGGACACCGCGGCGGGCCTGCTCGAAGCGGCGGCGGCGGACATCGAATACGGCGAGGGCGAATACCGCGTCGCCGGCACCGACCGCAGGGTGTCGCTCGCCCAGGTGGCCCAGGCGGCGCAGGGTCTGGCTGCGACGCACACGCGCAACCCGCAAGCGTATACCTACCCCAACGGCTGCCACATCTGCGAAATCGAAATCGACGCCGAGACCGGCGAGGCGCGCATCGTGCACTACAGCATCGTCGATGACTTCGGCCGCGCGATCAATCCGCTGCTGCTGGAAGGCCAGGTGCACGGCGGCACGGTGCAGGGCATCGGCCAGGCGTTGCTCGAACTCGCGCACTACGACGCGGAGTCGGCGCAGCTGCTCGCCGGCTCGTTCATGGATTACGCCATGCCGCGCGCGGACAACGTGCCTGCCTTTGACTGCGGCTTCCACCACGTGCCCTGCGCAAGCAATCCGCTGGGCGTGAAAGGCGCGGGCGAAGCCGGCGCGGTGGGTGCGCCGCCGGCGGTGATCAACGCGGTGGTCGATGCGCTGCAGCCGCTGACCGGGCTCAGGCACATCGACATGCCGGCCACGCGTGAAAAGTTGTGGCGCGCGCTGCGCGCCGCCTGATTTGATCGTCGCGCGCCTCGCCGCGGCGCTCGACGCGTCGATTGCGGCGTCGCGCGCGAAGTAGTCAAGACTTGCGCAAGGAGCCCGCCAGCGATGCGGGCTGTCTGGGTAAGGGTGGCCGCAGCGTTTGGCCGGAGGACTTGTTGATGCATCCAACCAAGGAGACTCACCATGATAAAGAGCTTTAGTCGTAGCAAAACGGCCGCAGCGCTCGCCGCGGGCGCAAGCATAGCCGGCGCGCTGATGTTGCCATCGGCCGCCATGGCGCAGCAGAAATTCATTACCATCGGCACCGGTGGCATCACCGGCGTGTATTACGCGGTCGGCGGCGCCATCTGCCGCCTGGTCAACAAGGACCGCGCCAAGACTGGCTACCGCTGCTCGGTCGAATCGACCGGCGGCTCGGTGTACAACGTGAATACCATCAAGGCGGGCGAGCTCGATTTCGGCCTGGCCCAATCCGATGTGCAGTACCAGAGTTACAAAGGCACCGGTCCGTTCAAGGAGCCATACGGCGATTTGCGCGCGGTGATGTCGGTCCATCCAGAGCCGTTCACCGTGCTTGCGCGCAAGGAAGCCAATATCAAGGGCTTCGCCGACTTCAAGGGCAAGCGCATGAACGTCGGCAATCCCGGCTCGGGCACCCGCTCGGCGATGGAAGAACTACTGGTCGCAATGAACATGAAGATGTCGGACTTCTCGCTGGCGTCGGAGCTCAAGGCCGACGAGCACGGGCCGGCATTGTGCGACAACAAGATCGACGGCTTCTTTTACGGCGTCGGCCATCCTTCTGCAAACATTCAGGATCCGACGACAACCTGTGGCGCGAAACTCGTGCCGCTGACCGGTCCGGCAATAGACGCCCTGGTGAAGAAGAGCCCCTATTACGCCTATGCCACGATTCCGGGCGGTCTGTATGCGAACAACCCGGAGCCGACGAAGACTTACGGCGTACTCGCTACCATAGTGACGTCGGCCAAAGTGCCGGCGGACATGGTCTACCTCGTGACTAAGGCGGTGTTCGACAACTTCGACGAATTCAAGAAACTGCATCCGGCTTTCGCGCATCTGGACCCAAAAAGCATGGTGCACGACGGCCTGTCGGCGCCGCTGCATGAAGGTGCGGCGCGCTACTACCGTGAGAAGGGCTGGATCAAGTGACCCAGGACGTCGACGTTCGCGAACTGGTCGCGCAAGCCGACCTCGGCGGGCGCAAGCCCGTCGGGACGGCGCGCCTGGTTCTGGCGTCGACGTGTCTCCTTTGGTCGCTGCTGCAACTGTGGTATGCGTCGCCATTTCCGTTCACGTTCGGCGTTTTCGTCCTCAACGATACGCAGATGCGGGCGCTGCATCTGGCGTTTGGCCTGTTTGCCGCCTATCTCGCGTATCCCTTCGGCAAATACTCCGCACGCGAGCGTATTCCGGCCTATGACTGGTTGTTTGCGCTCGCGGCGGCGTTCTGCTCCGCCTACCTGTTCCTGTTCAGCCGCGAGCTCGCGACGCGCCCGGGCGAGCCGACGCCGATCGATTTCGCGACCGCGATCGTCGGCATGCTGCTGCTGATCGAGGCGACGCGGCGCGTGGTCGGCCCGCCGCTCGCGATCATCGCGGTGCTGATGCTCGGTTATTCCTTCGCCGGCCCATGGATGCCCGATATCGTTGCGCACAAGGGCGTGTCGCTGTCCAAGGCCGTATCGCATTACTGGCTGTCGACCGAGGGCGTCTACGGCGTCGCCATCGGCGTGTCCTCGAGCTATATCTTCCTGTTCGTGCTGTTCGGCTCGCTGCTCGAAAAAGCCGGCGCCGGGAATTACTTCATCAAGGTCGCGTTCGCGTTCCTCGGCCATATGCGTGGCGGACCGGCCAAGGCCGCGGTCGTCTCGTCCGGAATGATGGGCATGATCTCCGGCTCATCGGTGGCCAATGTGGTCACCTGCGGCACCTTCACCATTCCGCTGATGAAGCGCGTCGGCTATACCGCGGAAAAGGCCGGCGCCATCGAAGTGGCGGCCGGGGTCGACGGCCAGATCATGCCCCCGGTGATGGGGGCGGCGGCGTTCCTGATGGCCGAGTACGTGGGTGTGTCTTACGCGGAGATCTGCAAGAATGCGGCGCTGCCGGCGGTGATTTCGTACATTGCGCTGTTCTATATCGTGCATCTCGAAGCCTGCAAAGCCGGCATCCACGGCCTGCCGCGGCGGCCGGGCACTTCGACTTTGGGACGCCTGGCCGGCATGCTGATGACGCTGTGTGCGATGGTGGTTCTGGCCAACGTAATTTACTACGGTCTGGGCTGGATCAAGGGCATCGCGGGTGCGGGCGCCATCTGGATCGTGCTCGGCCTGATCGCCGTTGCCTACGTCGGCCTGTTGCGCATCGTCGCGGCCGAGCCCGACCTCGTCGTCGACGATCCGGACGCCGACGTGATCGAACTGCCGGCGCTGAAGGAAACGCTGCTCGCCGGCCTGCATTACCTGCTGCCGGTGGTGCTGCTGATCTGGGTGCTGATGGTTGAACAGCTGTCGCCGGGGCTGTCGGCTTTCTACGCCACCGCATTGCTCATAGCGATTGTGCTCACGCAGAAACCGCTGATTGCCATGTTCCGCAAACAGCCCGCGCCGCTCGCGCGACTGCGCGAAGGCTGGGTCGATCTCATCGACGGGCTGAGCGGCGGCGCGCGCAACATGATCGGGATCGCCATTGCGACCGCCGCCGCCGGCATCGTGGTCGGTACGGTGTCGCTCACCGGCTTCGGCCTGGTCATGACCGATCTGGTCGAATCGATTTCCGCGGGGAACCTGGTCCTGATGCTGATACTGGTGGCCGTGATCTGCCTGATCCTCGGCATGGGCATGCCGACCACCGCGAGCTATATCGTGGTATCGACGCTGATGGCGCCGGTCGTGGTCGAACTCGGCGCGCAGTCCGGCCTGGTCGTGCCGCTGGTGGCCGTGCACATGTTCGTATTCTATTTCGGGCTGATGGCCGACGTGACCCCGCCGGTCGGGCTTGCGTCCTTCGCCGCGGCCGCGATTTCGCGCGCCGATTTTTTCAAGACCGGCTTCACCGCGTTCTGGTACAGCATTCGCACCGGCATCCTGCCGTTCATGTTCATTTTCAATAACGAACTGCTGCTGATCAACGTGCACTCCTTCCCCCATCTGGTGCTTACGGTCGCCACCGCGGTCACCGCGATGCTGGTATTTGCGGCGGGGACCCAGGGCTGGTTCCTCGCGCGCAGTCGCTGGTACGAGTCGGTGGCGATGCTGCTGGTGACGTTCACGTTGCTGCGGCCCGATTTCTTCCTCGATTACGCATTCGCGAAATACGAACTGATGCCGCCGCAAAAGCTGACGGAACTGGCGAATGCGGCGCCGCCCGGTGGCGGCCTGCGCCTGCGCATCGAAGGAACGACCATCGAAGGCAAGGAGCTGAAGAAGACCGTGCTGCTTCCTCTTGCGGGCACAGGCTCGGCTGCGCAGCGCATTTCCAAGTCCGGCGTGACTATCATGAACGTGCCCGCCGGCATGCAGATTGCCGCGGTATCGCTGCACAGCGCCGCGGACAAGGCGGGCTTCGAGCAAGGCTTCATGGTCTCCGGCATCGAGACCGAGTTGCCGCGCCCCTCACAGGCATGGATGTACATCCCGGCGCTGTTGCTGCTCGCGGCAGTCGCGTGGCTGCAGCGGCGCCGCGCGGGCGCAGATCCCGCTCCGCGTAGCGCGGCCGCGCCGGGCTGACACGGCTTTGCGCAATCCGGCGCAGCGTCGCTCGCCGCGCCCGTGTTCAGTCCAGGCCGAGTATGCGGCCGATTTCCTTCAGGAACATGCCGACGCGCACGCCGTCCGCGCGCAGTTCCGTCGCCGCGCGGTCAAACGAGTTGTGCACGGATTTCATCTGATCTTCGACCTGCGGCAGATGAACCTCCGTGCCGGCGAGCATGCGCTTCAGGTCCTCCACCTCCGCACGCAGTTCCGCGTACTTGGCGCTGTCCTCGGGCAGCGCGGCGAGGTTGGCCGAAATTTCCTGCACCAGACTTTTGGCGCGAACGATGTCGAATTCGCTCTTGCTCATCATGCTCTCCGTTGTTACAGCCAGCCTATCCGTACCGCGCTGCCGCGGTGTTGAGAAAGATCAAGTTCCAACCGAAGCCGGGCTGGCGCTCCTCCTGCACCGCGCTGCCTAACCGTAGTTGATTTCTTCCGCCGCTTCCGCCTCGGCCGCGTCCGCCGCGTAGTTGCGCCCGCCGCGCGCCGCGGTTTCGCGATACCACTCGTGCGCAACAATGCTCGCCATCACCTCGTTGGTGCCGGTCCAGATCGAAGCCAGGCGGATATCGCGGTAGATGCGCTCCAGCGGGAACACATTGGTGTAGCCGATGCCACCGACCACCTGCATCGAATTGTGCACTACTTTCTGGCACGACTCGGTGACAAATTTCTTGGTTTCGGAAACCATGCGCCGCACCCGGTTCATCTCCATGCCGGTGTCGACCGCGCGCGCGGTGGCGTAGACGAGGGAACGGCAGGCGTCGAGCAGCATCGCGCCCTCGGCCACCTGGAAGCTCACGCCCTGAAAGCGGTTGATGGTCTCGCCGAAGGCCTTGCGCTTCGAACTGTAGCGCGTGGCGATGTCGAGCGCGGCGCGCGCCGGGCCGACGGTCATCGCGGCGGTGCCGAGCCGCTCTGGAATCATCATGGTGGTGAATACCGGGTAGGCGCCGTTTTGCGCGCCGACCAGATTCTCACGCGGCACTTTTACATCCCGGAACGCGAGCCGGCCGGTGCCGCCGCCGCGGCAGCCCATCAGGCCGTAGAGGTACTCGACTTCGACACCGGGACCGCGTTCGACGATGAAACAGCTGATGCGCTTTTGCGGCGCGGCCGCCGGGTCAGGATCGGTGCGCGCGTAGACCAGGAAATAGTCCGCGCCCTCCGCGCCGACGATGAAGCGCTTCTGGCCATTGAGCAGGAAGTATTCGCCCTTGTCTTCCGCGGTCGAGGTCGCGCCGAAAAAATCCGAGCCCCCGCGCGGCTCGGTGAGGCATTCGGCGGCGAACATGTCGCCGCGCAGCAGGGGCTTTACATAGCGTTCCTTTTGCGCATCGGTACCATGCAGCACGATCGCATCGCACACCAGGTCCGCGCCGACGCCGAACACGCAGGCCAGTTCATAGCTCAGGCTGCCGATTTCCTCGCTGATCGCGCAGGAGGCGACCCAGTCCAGCCCCAGCCCGCCCCACTTGGCGGGCTGGCGCACGCCGAGCAGATTGCGCGTGCCGGCTTCGCGCAGCCAGTCCCTGGGAAAGCGTATCTTCTCCGCGTCCATGTCCAGGATCAGCTGCCGCGGCGTCGCATCGACGAATTCGCGCGCGGCATCCCTGACGCGGCGCTGCTCCGCATTGAGCAAATGGTCGAACATTGTGGTCTCCTTGGCCGAGGACGTGGAAAATTGAATTGAGAGATTATTTCAAAACGAGGCGATACCTCCCCTCGTGCGTCCCTAGATCAGGGGCCATTTCGGTAATTCTGAAATGACCTCTAAGTACAGTATAGGTCCGCCGCACGCTATCTGCGCACTACGGACTCTTGTATGATTCCCCGTCTATGAAGGACGAGTCCACGCGCCCGCCGAACCGCTACGACCTGCCCGAGTGGGCCGGCGCATTCGGCGATCTGGGAACCCTGATCCCTTTCGTCGCCGCCTATGTGTCGATCCTGCAAATGGACGCCAACGGCGTGCTCGTGGCCTTCGGCATCGCGCTGATCCTCGCCGGCTGGAAATACCGCACGCCGTTTCCGGTGCAGCCGATGAAGGCCATCGGCGCCGCCGCGG
>JAAOZY010000106.1 GCA_012274205.1 Betaproteobacteria bacterium | reverse complement strand
GTCGGGAAAGGCGCGTTTCTTGAGCCCCGACCACTGCATCACCGACTTGTAGCCCTTGTACAGCGGGCTGTCGGTCTCCAGCGTCGCGGGGCGCTTGATGCCGCCGCCGAAATCCTTGACGTCCTTGAAGTGCAGCGTCTTCAGCAGCAGGCCGCTGGCCGCATACGCTTCGATTGTCACCGGCAGCAACAGCTTCTTGTCGACCCACATCTTGAGCTTGTCGTAGGCGACTTCGCCGGTCTTCGCCTTGAGCGACAGGAGATAGGCATCGCTCTGCTCTTCCGCGGTTTCGACCTTGTACTCTGCGGTGTAGTCGATGCGCAGGATATCGGCATTGTTGAAAATGCTGCCGGTCACCGATTGCAGGCTGGTAATGCGTATCGGCCGGCCGACGTCGGGCATATACAGCCACATGTTGTCGCCGAGGCGCAGCGTGACGCGCCCTTTGTCGCTCGCCGGGGCGAGGAACAGCGCAAGCACTTTATCGCGGCCCTTTTTCATGGTGTACAGCACCGATACCTTCTTGCTGCCGTCTGGCTGGATATCGGTGAGTTGCCGGTACGACTCGTAGGTTTCGGGCTCGAGGTTGCGGTCCACCTTTTGCAGGATCTGCGCCCCGTCGATCGCCGCGGAAACCGGCAGCGCGATCAGGCACAGGGCCAAGCATAGTAATTTCTTCATGAATATCTTCCTCAGGTGTCAGACATGGCCGAGCGCGGTGACCGGATCCATGCGCGAAGCTTTCCACGCCGGCTGCAGGCTCGCGAGCAGCGCCACGATCACCACCATCGCCGCGACAATGATCACGTCCATCGCGTGGATCGAAGGCGTGAGCACCAAGCCCTGCTGCATGCCGAAGTTGAACGTTATTTTCCAGATGTTGAGCGCGTAGATCACCGCCAGCGCGATCACGGTACCGAGCGCGGTCCCGCCCACGCCGAGCAGCAAGCCTTCCGCCAGAAACAAGGAAAGGATCTTGCGCGGCGGCGTTCCGATGGCGGAAATCGTCCCGATCTCGCGGATGCGCTCATAGACCGCCATGACCATGACGTTCATGATGCTGACCAGCACGATGGACACGAGCATGATTTTGATGAACAGCGTGAGCAAATCGATCATGCGCGCAATGCTCGCGAACGGCGACAGTTGCGCCCAGGTGTGCACCTCCAGTCCGGATCCGCCGCCTGCTCCCATGCCTGCGGCGCCCGCGGCACCGGACTTGGCGCCCCCCTGGGCTGCGGGACCGGCCAGGTCCTGCGACAACTGCGCGTAGACGCGGTCCAGTTGCGCGGGATCCTTCAGGCGGATCGCAATTTCGCTGACTTCAGCATCCTTCATTCGGAGCAGCTCGCGCGCATCGGCGATATCGATGTAGCCGTCGCGGCCGCCCGGACCCGAGACGCTTTCGAGTATTCCCCTGACCGTCAGGGTCTTGCCGTTCACTGAGCCCTCCCGGTTGGTAGCGACCAGCACGATGGTATCCCCTACTTTTACTTTCATGCCTTTGGCGAGCAACAGCGGTATCAATATCTCCCCGCGCTTGAGCACCGGGCCGTCCTTGCTGCCTTCGACAATGCGGCCGGGCAGCATCGGGGTGGTGGCGACTTCCGCCTGCGGATCGATGCCATTGATGCGTATGGCCGTGGTCTCGGTGAAATTGCTGAACATGGCCCCCAGCTTGATGCGGCTCGACCAGGCTTCCACCGCATCCAGCTTCTTCAGCGCCGCTTCGGCGCGCCCGGCCGCCATGGGCGGCAGATTGAGGTTCAGCGGCAAACTGTCGATGGACGCGACATAGCCTTTGCGGTGGACCTCGATGTGCCCCAGAACGGCATCCGTGAACTGGCCGATCATCATCGCCTTGAATGATCCGGCGACAGCGACGAACAACAGGACGCTGACGATGCCGAGCGTGATCAGCGTCGAGGTCAGCAGCGTGCGCCGGCCGAAGCGCGCGAGGTTTCGTAATGCGATCTTGATTACGTTAAGCATGATTGTTCACCGTCTTTCCTGTGGATGGCCGGATCCTGCCATCGTCGAGCGTGAAGATAACTTCGGCTTCACCCATGATCCTGGGGTCGTGGGTCGAAAACACGAAGGTCGTGCCGAGTTCATCACGCATTTTCTTCATCAGTTCGATGATGCGGTACGCCGTGTCGTGGTCGAGATTGGCGGTCGGCTCGTCCGCCAGGACCAATTGCGGATTGGTCGCCAGCGCGCGCGCGATCGCCACGCGCTGCTTCTGGCCACCCGAGATCTGATCCGGGCGCTTGTGCGCCTGCTCGCTCATATCGACCGCTTCGAGCAGCCGCGTGATTTGCTTGCGCCGCTTTTCCACCGGCCAGTCCTGCACCATGATCAGCGGATATTCGATATTCTCGTACACCGTAAGTACGGGTATGAGATTGAAGTCCTGGAACACGAAACCGAGATGCTGTCCGCGAAAATTCGCCGCGGCGCGCCGATCCAGTGAACTGACGTCGGTATCCAGAACGCTCAGCTTTCCGCTGGTCGGATGATCAAGACACCCGATCATGTTCAGGAGCGTGCTCTTGCCGCTGCCCGATGGCCCGACAAAAGTGACAAATGACTTCACGTCGATGCTGAAATCGACGCCTTTCACCGCCGGCACATCGATTTCGCCGGCGCGATAGGTTTTAACGAGTTGTTCGGCGCGTATTAGCTGCATGGCTCCTGCTTATGGAGTGGATTTTCGCTGGGTGCTGCGACGATACAGGCCGGGCCGCGCTGCGTTTTGATCGCCGTCAAATGAACGCTCCGGGAAAAGCCTGTCGCATCGGTTCCGATTGAACCATGCCGATGTATCCCGGACGTTCGAGTTTTGTACGCCGGCGCGTAGCTAAGCCGGGCTTGTTACACGGCGCTACAAAATCGTTTGACGGTGCCCCGGCCCTGACCACCGGGGCCGGCAGCTCGGGATGGGCGCCTATTTGCAGTTATTGTGCAATTTCCACTTATCCGCGTGCCCCATCGCAATGGCGAAATCGGGAACCTTGCAGCGTTCCGCTTCCGCCATGCGCGCCGCCTCGCTTTCGACGGTCACCGCAGACGCGTTCCCCGGCGCGGTCGCAGCCGGCTTGCCCGCGACGACGCCGGCCAGACCGAACAGGCCGCCGGCGAATATCGCCACCACCGCGATCTGGGCGAACCCGACCGTCTGGATTGCGCTTCTTTCACCGGGTTCGCATACGTTGCCGGGACACAGTTGTGCCTTTTCCCTGTTGAACACATTGTAGATGGCGCAGCCGATGCAGATGCCGAATGCGCTCTCGAAAAACAGCAGCACCAGGCACAGGGCGCAGATCAGCAGGTTGACCGGGCCGCGCACATCGCGGAACACCACCAGATACATCATGCACGCCGCGAGCACCAGTCCGATGAGCCAGGCGAAGCGCTTTTGCGGGGCGCCGACATACTCGGGCTGCTGCCTGCGCACCGCGATGCGCCCGAGCACCAGGCTCGGCGCATAGTTCGGATTGACGAGCACGCGTATCAGGAAGTCGGTGAAGAACCCGATTATCACCAGCTTGGTGGGGCCGAAATCGCCGTAGAACCAGGCGTTCATGAAGGCCACGATGGCGAGCAGGAACAGAATGCCGGCACCCGCGCGCGCCTCGCGTTCATTCAGCACCGGTACCGCGTACTGCGGCAGCTGCTCGCCAAACTGCAGAATCTTGCTCATTAGCCGACCTCGTGCGGATTGATCACCGCTGGCATTGTAGCGGCGTGCGCACCCTGGCTGTATGATTCCGATCATATGACCGATCCAGCCGACAAGCGCCTGCCGGCGCCGTTGCGCAAGCTGCTGCCCGCGGAACTCCAGGCGCTGTGCGCGGTCGCGCCCTGCACCCGCGGCGAGTTGCTGTTCGCACAGGGAAAGAAACCAACGCGCATGCTGTATGTCACCGCGGGCGAAGTCGTGCTGCAACGCATGGGGCGGCAGGGGGAAAGCGTGGTGCTGCAGCGATCGCGCCACGGCTTCATCGGCGAGGCGAGCCTGGACTCCGCGCGTTATCACTGCGATGCGCTCGTGATCACATCCGGCGCGGTGATCGCGATCCCGATGGATGCAATCAAACGGTCGCTGGCTGCCGATTCCGCCTTCGCCAGCCGCTGGATCGCGATGCTGAATCACGAGGTAAAGCGTCTGCGCGCCCAATGCGAGCGGCTGTCGCTGCGAGGCGTCAAGGAACGCCTGCTGCACCTGATCGAAACCGAAGGCGGGGAAGGACGCCTGCCGCTGGGCAGCGGCCTGAAATCCATGGCCGCGGAGCTGGGCGTGACGCACGAGGCCTTGTATCGGGCGGTGGCCGAGCTCGAGAAACATGGCCGGTTGCGCCGCCGGGAGAATTGTCTGGTTGTGGTCGGCGGGGTCTGAACGATGGCGCGCCGCTTCGCTAACGCTCGCCTCCGTACCGATACCTTGCTATTCTGAGCCCAGTGAGCCAAATCCTGATCCAGCAGTACCTCAACCAGCTGCAGGACCTGCGCAAGGTTTCCGGAACGCACCGCGAATCAGTGGTGCGCGAAGCGTTCAAGGATCTGCTCAAAGGCTGGCCCTGCTGATGCGCGTGACGCGCGTGTCGGTGCAGACGCAGGCGATCGTCGAGGCGATGAAAGCAGCGGCACGATAACAGCCGCCAAAGTACGCGAAACAATACGCATCGCATTCGTCGCGTCGGCCCTGCAAGCGCGGCAGGAGGTGCCTCGCTACAGCATGGTGATGGCGGCCGCCGATGTGCACGACTGACTGCTTACCCTGGCCGGGGGCCGCAAGGCTGCCCGCCCTCGGACGACGAAACTGATGAAGTAACGCCCTTCAGTCGCGATAGCCAGCTTCGCGCTGGTGCCTGATGCGCAGCAGCCGCACGATATCGCGAACGGGATCGAAGCGGTACAGGGCGAGGTAGCCCGAGACGCCGCGCAAAATTACCAGTTCGCGCAACTCGCCCTCCACGCGCCGGCCGATGAGTGGATGGTCAACGAGGATTTCAATTGCGTCGATCACCCGCTCCAGAACGGCGGGCGCCGAATCCGGGGCTTGCTCCAGAAGGAATTCGGCGAGGCGCTCCAGATCGGCGAGCGCTTCGGCAGCGTAGATTACTTGCGCCACTTGACCAGGCTTGGCCGTTTCGCCCGCTTGCCACGCACCTTGGCCGCGACGTAGGTGTGCACATCCTGCATCGCATAGCCCACGCCGCTATCCTGCATGGCGGCATCGGCATGAGCGGCGTCGTCGAGAAAGCCACGATAGCGCTTGGCCGCCGCAACGTGCTCGGTCAGGGCGCGCACCATGACCGCGTGCGTGGTCTCGCCAGAGCGCCGCGCGAGTCTTTCCAGTTCGGCCTTGAGGCTGGACGGCAATTTTATGCTGGTGGCGGTAGTGGCCATGACTCGGCTCCGGTGAGGTAGTCGGATTGTACTACATCGGTTCGGGCTCGCGCGCTTCAAGCCGACGTGGGTAGCCGCAGGTCGGGCTGGGCGAGCAGCGAGAATTGCGCGTAACGCCAGCGGATTCCGATTTGCCAGTCAGCGCGGCAGATGCCTGAAGACCCGCATGGATAGCGCGTCTTCAGGCAGACGTAACCGGCGGCGCCTGCCGGCGCTGCCTCGACGCGGGACCCAACCCACAGGCTGGGGTATCATGCGGCCGCGGGCGCGGTGTTTTTCCAATGAGGTTCTTTGAGGAAATCTCGGCCATGGCCGATTGCTGCGAAGACAAGGCATGCGCGATCGAGGCGTTGCAGACGCGCCAGGGATCGACCCTGAAGCTGGTGCTCGCGATCAATGCGCTCATGTTCGTCGTCGAACTGGCGGCGGGCTTGCTCGCCGGTTCCACCGCCCTGCTCTCCGATTCGCTGGACAATCTGGGCGACGCGCTGACCTATGGCTTGAGCCTGTACGCGATCGCGCGCGGGGTGCGCGCCAAGGCGAAAGTGGCTTTGTTCAAAGGCGGCCTGATCCTCGCCGCCGGCCTGTTCGTGCTCGGACAGGTCGCCTACCGCATTGCCAATCCCACGCTGCCGCTGTTTGAAACCATGGGCGCCATAAGCCTGCTGGCGCTGCTCGCCAACGGCGCCTGCCTTGCGCTGCTGTGGAAGCACCGCGCCGAGGACATCAACATGTCCTCGGTGTGGGAGTGTTCGAGGAACGATATCGCGTCCAACGTTTCCGTTTTCCTTGCGGCGGGCGCGGTGTGGCTCACCGGTTCGGGCTGGCCCGATCTGCTGGTCGCGCTGGAGCTGCTTGCCCTCCGTCTGCAGGGACGGCGCGATCATCAGCTCGGCGCGGTTGAACTCGGCGATGTCCTGGTAGCCGCAGGTCGCCATCGACGTCCGCAGCCCGCCGATGAGGTTGAACGTGCCGTCGTTCTCG
>JAAOZY010000105.1 GCA_012274205.1 Betaproteobacteria bacterium | reverse complement strand
GGCCGCCGAGGACGAGGTTGACCGCGTGCCGGCCGGACCCGACATGAGCGTCGCGGCGATGGTGGAGGAAGAGGTTATTTTGGCTTTGCCCATGGCACCAAAGCATGAGCATTGCCGTGCAGCAGTTGGAGCGGATACGGGGGCCGGGGCATCGGCTTTCCAGGCGCTCGCGGCGCTGAAAAAACGAAGTTTCGGTGAAGGCTAATGCGCGAAGCGCGTTATGCCGGAACCAAAATTGACTAGGTGAGGGGCCGTTTCGCATCCGCCGGAGCGACCTCCGAATTGGGCGAGCTTGCGGGGATCCGTCCCCTCATTTTTAACAGGCTTTAAGGAGTATCGACATGGCAGTCCAGCAGAACAAGAAGTCCCCCTCGAAGCGAGGCATGCATCGGGCGCACGACTTCCTGACCAACCCCCCGCTGGCAGTGGAACCGACCACCGGCGAAGTGCATCAGCGCCACCACATCAGCCCGAGCGGCTATTATCGTGGCAAGAAGATCGTCAAGTCCAAAGGCGACTAAGCTGACACGGCGCAGCGCGAACGGGTAGTGCGCCTGTTCGCCCGGCGGCATGCCGGATTGATTATCGCCCTGACTGCCGCGAACAATTAAATGGATACAACGGTAGCCATCGATTGCATGGGAGGCGACCACGGCCCAGGCGTGACTGTTCCCGCGGCGCTCAATTTCCTGAAGCACCACCCCAATAGCAAGCTGATCCTGGTCGGGATGCAGCAGGCGATCGAAGCCCAGCTGCGCGCGCAGCGCGCGGCGCCCGGCCCGCAGCTGCGCCTGCACCACGCGAGCCAGGCGGTGGGAATGGACGAAGCACCGGCGCTGGCCCTGCGCGGAAAGAAAGACTCGTCCATGCGCGTCGCCATCGATCTGGTGAAGAGCGGCGAAGCGCATGCCTGCGTCAGCGCCGGCAACACCGGCGCGCTCATGGCGATATCACGCTTCGTGCTCAAGACCCTGCCCGGCATCGACCGTCCCGCCATTGCCGGCATAATGCCGACGATGAAGGGCGAGGTGTACATGCTGGACCTCGGCGCCAACGTAAACTGCACGCCGGAGCAGCTGCTGCAGTTCGCCATCATGGGCGCGATGCTGGTGTCGGCAATGCAGCACATCGAGCGTCCCAGCGTCGGCCTGCTCAATATCGGCGAGGAGGAAATCAAGGGCAATGAGATGGTGAAACAGACGGCGGAGCTGTTGCGGGCGAGCGGCCTCAACTTTTACGGCAACGTCGAAGGCGACGATATATTCAAGGGCACCACGGACGTGGTGGTATGCGACGGTTTCGTCGGTAATGTCGCGCTGAAGACGGCGGAGGGCCTGGCCAAGATGCTGCGTGCTTTCCTCACCGACGAATTCAAGCGCAATTGGTTCACCTATTTGTGCGGCGCAGTGGCCGTTCCCGTGCTTTCCGCGTTCAAGCGGCGGGTGGACCCGGCGCGCTACAACGGTGCCAGCCTGCTCGGCCTGAAAGGCATCGTCGTGAAAAGCCACGGCTCGGCCGACAGTTTCGGCTTCGAAAAGGCGATCGAGCGCGCGTTCGACGAGGTGCGCGAAGGCGTGATCGAGCGCATCTCGCAGCGCCTGGCGGCAGCGGGGCAAACCAAGGTGGAAGCAGCGTGATCTATTCAAGAATTACCGGCAGCGGCAGCTATCTGCCTGCCAATGTGGTCAGCAACGACGATCTGGCAAAGCGCATGGATACCTCCGACGAGTGGATCCGCTCGCGCACGGGTATCCGTCAGCGCCATATCGCCGCGGCCGACGAGACCTCGAGCAGCCTGGCGTTCGAGGCGAGCAAGGCTGCGCTCGCCAGTGCTGGCGTCGGCGCACAGAACGTCGATCTCATCATCGTCGCAACTTCGACGCCCGATTTTATTTTTCCGAGCACAGCGTGCCTGCTGCAGGCGAAGCTCGGCATCAAGGGCTGCGCCGCATTCGATCTGCAGGCGGTATGCAGCGGTTTCGTCTACGCGCTGGCCACCGCCGATCTGTTCATCCGCTCGGGGCAGCACCGTTGCGCCTTGATTGTGGGCGCGGAAGTGTTTTCGCGCATTCTCGACTGGAACGACCGCGGCACCTGCGTGCTCTTCGGCGACGGCGCCGGCGCGGTGGTACTTCAGGCGGACGACAAGCCCGGAATCATGGCGAGCGCCCTGCACGCCGACGGCAGCCACGCAGGTATCCTGTCGGTGGCGGGCAGCGTGTGCGGCGGCAAGGCGACCGGCGACCCGTTCCTGCGCATGGACGGCCCGGCGGTATTCAAATTCGCGGTGCGGGTGCTGGACGAGGTGGCGCGCGAGACCCTGGCAAAATGCGGACAGCGGGTCGAGGATGTCGACTGGCTGATTCCGCATCAGGCCAATTTGCGCATCCTGGAATCGACCGCCAAGCGGCTCGGCCTGCCGCCCGAAAAGCTGATCGTCACCGTGGACCGGCACGGCAACACCTCGGCCGCATCGGTGCCGCTGGCGCTGGACCTGGCGATACGCGACGGGCGCATCAAGTCCGGGCACAAGGTCATGCTGCAGGGCGTCGGCGGCGGCTTTACCTGGGGCGCGGTGCTGGTGCAGATGTAGCGCGGGCGATATCTTCTGAATTGGATTGTTGAGCAATGAAACTTGCAATGGTATTTCCCGGGCAGGGCTCGCAATCGGTGGGCATGATGCAGGCCTACGGCGCTATCGCAGCAGTGCG